>JADGQB010000212.1 GCA_017882145.1 Anaerolineales bacterium | reverse complement strand
TGCTTGGCTTGATCCTGGAACGGGCTACCGGAAGGCCTGTCGCTCAGTATTTACAGGAGAAGATCTGGGGCTCCATCGGGATGGAGTATGCCGGCTCGTGGAGTCTGGATGCTGCTAAGCCGGGTTTTGAGAAAATGGAAAGTGGCATCAATGCACGCGCCATTGACTTTGCCAAGTTCGGCCGGCTTTTCCTGGAACAGGGCACCTGGAATGGAACCCAGGTACTTCCGGCTGCCTGGGTGAACGAGTCGACCCAGGTGGACCCGTCAATAGATGCCGCCGCTTTTTACTCCACAGCACCCTTCCGCCCTATTCCTGAGGTTGGTTATTATAAATACATGTGGTGGGGAATGCAGCGGGAAGGCGGAGCCTACGATTTTTACGCACGTGGAAATTATGGCCAATTTATCTACGTATCCCCCGCGCAGGGCTTGATTATCGTACGCAACGGTGAAGACTTCGGCATTCCCGGCGATGATTGGGTCCAGGCATTTTATAAATTTGCAAGTGAGTGGGAAGCGTTGCCATGATGGATATTCCCGGGTACGCCACCGAACAATGGAAAAACCGGCAGGTTTGCTAACCCATACCGCTATGGAAAAAACACCCAGGAGATAAATATGAACACAACCGATGGGCGAAACATTAAAAACGAGCCGCTCTTGCAACAACCTCCAAAAAGTATAGGGACGCTTGCACGCAAGCTTGCCATTGGATTGGGCCGCCTCCTGGCTCTGATCATCGCCGTGTTGTTATGCCTGCCGGTTGTTCTGTTGCCCCTCACAACCGCCGTGCCCGCCTGGGCCTGGATTTTGCTCGGCCTGATGGATGTTACCCTGCTCATTTTGCAGTTCCGCTTGCGGCCTGCCCGTTTCCGGATACCTGTCAGTCTGGCGGGGGTTTTGGTGGTAGCCATACTGGCCATAATTGCTTCCCAGGTCTTTGCAGCCACGCCGCCGATTACGGATGCAAGCGGTAAACCATTGCCGGGCTCGATTGCTTCACTGGAAAAGGTGAACATAAATGGAACCGAACAATGGATCACAATCCGTGGTCAGGATGTGGACAAGCCAATTCTGTTGAACCTTGGCATGGGTGGGCCGGGTGGCGGCGGGTTTACCACTCGTACATTATTCGAACCCTTGGAGAAGGACTTTACCGTCGTTAGCTGGGATGAACCGGGTACAGGCAAGTCTTACCATTCCGTTCCTATCTCCACGCTTACCCCACAGCGCTTTGTCGACGATGGCCACGCTCTCACACAATATTTGCTCAAACGCTTTGGCAGGGACAAAATCTACGTGTACGGTACTTCCTGGTCAAGTATCCCGGGTATATGGTTGGTCCAACAATATCCTGAACAGTATTATGCCTTCATCGGCAATGGGCAGATGGTCAACACGACAGAGAATGATATTCAAGGTTATGAACTGGCTCTCGATTACTTGACCAAAAAGGGTGACACCCAAATGGTCGAGACCTTGCGACGCAATGGGCCGCCACCTTATTCCGGGGACAATGTGGTGAATAAATATGTGGCTTATCTGGATGTCTTAAACGATTATATGGGCGGTCTGCATTATACTTTTGCCGTTCCGATCGTACCTTTCTTCGCACCGGAGTATGGTTATGTGGACAAGATCAACCACACCTTAGGCTTGATCAAATCGTTCAATGTTATCTACCCTCAACTTAAAGATCTGGATTTCATAACCCAGGCGAACAAATTGGAAGTGCCGGTTTATTTTTTCGCCGGACGTGACGATGTGAATGCAATGTCATCCATTGTCGAGCGTTATTTCAACGTTTTGAAAGCTCCCCATAAGGATTTGATCTGGCTCGCAGGCGGCCATGGCTTGGGCGACGAAAACCTCGGCCAGTTTGTAGATGTGATGGTCAACAAAGTGCTCGTGGAGACTTATCCGACCCATTGATCAACTCTTGATCTGAATCAGATTGGAGATAATATGCTTCGAACTCTAATCGGCATCTTCCTGATCGCACACGGTCTCGTCCATTCCGGTTTGGCAGCCGCTCCCATCCCGAACGATCCCGCATCCAAACCTGGCACTTTCTTTACTTCGGTAACCCGCAGTTGGTTGTTGACAGGTATGAGGCTGGATGGTGCTGCCATCCGGAACGTTGGGTTCGGATTGGTCGGATTGGCAACGCTTTCCTTTCTTATGACAGGATTGGGCGTTTTGGGAGTTCCCGGTCTGCACGCCATCTGGCGTGGCTTGGCGGTTCTCTCTGCCAGCCTTTCCCTGGTGCTTCTTGTGGTGTTCTGGCATCCATGGCTAATATTCGGTATTGCGCTCGATTTAGGCATGTTGGTATCTATTCTCTGGGCACATTGGCCCACATCGAGCATGATTGGCTCTTAATGGTACTAAAAAAACGCTCCCGCCCCTATCCTCAGTGGTGTTCACTCCGCGGATACAGCCCGAAGGACACCGCCTCAACCATTTTCATGTCGGAAATAGACTTGAAATGGAAAAAATTTGTGAACTCAAGGAGAATGAAATGAATACAAAAACTGAGGGTACGATTGCGATCATCGCCGCAATAATTGTTCTCTTAAGTGCCATGTGGGATCCACGCATCTCGGTGGCGATATCGGCCGTTGCTTTAGTGGCGCTGGGAATCTATAGATTCGCCCAAAAGAAGAATTAATATCTGCTTGCCAGCACCAAACTGAGGCGCTAATTGCCAAGAGGATTCCTGAATTAATATTCACGATTTATAATTCAAGTAGGCAGAACCCATTGGCTGACCCGGAAGAGTATATATTAAGATTATTACAAGCCGATTCCATACGGCGACCTGTGATGCGTTCCATCATCCAGGCTCTGCAGCTGCCCCCCGCAAGCCATGGCCTCGATGTTGGCTGTGGGATTGGCCTTCAAACCTTATTGCTCGCAGAAGCCGTCGGACCCGCAGGCCATATTACTGGAGTGGATATCCTCCCCGAATTACTCCGGCATGCTGATGATCTTGTTGTCAAGGCTGGCCTTTCCGGACGAATTAAATATCAGGAGGCGGATATGAGCCGTCTCCCGTTTGCCGACGCCACCTTCGATTGGGTTTGGAGCGCTGATTGTGCCGGTTATCCTGCTGGAGAACTTCAGCCGTTATTGAGAGAGCTTATGCGGGTTCTCAGGCCAGGCGGGAGCATCATCCTTCTCGCCTGGTCTTCACAACAAGTGCTGCCCGGGTACCCTTTGTTGGAGGCCCGGCTGAACGCCACTTGTTCGAGCTATATGCCCTTCCTCCAAGGGAAAAGCCCGGACCTGCATTTTATGCGGGCCGCAAATTCCTTCCAGGAAGCCGGGTTGGACCAGGTTGAGGTCCGCACCTTCATTGGCAATATTCAGGCGCCGCTTTTGGTCGAGCAACGGACCGCGCTGGCATCCTTATTTGAGATGCTCTGGGGACAAAAGCAACCGGAGTGTTCGCTGGAGGATTGGAAAGAGTACCAGCGTTTATGCGCGCCAGGCTCGGCGGATTTTATCCTCAATTTACCGGATTACTATGCCTTCTTTACCTATACCATGTTTCGCGGCATGGTTGCCAGTTAATAAAATGCCACTGATGTATTAATCGGTCAAGTTGTTAATCGCCCGCTCCTGAACCTGGAGAAGAATGATACTCTTTCGTTCTCCTGGCGAACAACCCGGTCTAAATTCCAAATACTGCATAAGGATAAAACATGAAGCTTAGTATTTCCCACCTCTCCAAACAATACCGCCGCGATTTTTGGGGACTGCGCGACTTTGACCTTGAACTGGGCCCCGGCGTTATCGGCTTGCTCGGCCCGAATGGGGCTGGGAAATCCACCTTGATGCGCATGCTCGCCACCATTACCCGCCCAACCGAAGGTACTATCCTTTGGGATGGAGTGGATATCCTAAAATCGCCCGATACCTTGCGGTCCGTGCTCGGTTATCTTCCACAGGATTTTGGCGTTTATCCGAACCTTACCGCTCTCGAATTTCTCGAATACATGGCAGCCATCAAAGGCCTGGATGCCAGGTCCGCCCGCCGCCGGATCGATGAATTACTGGTGGTGGTCAACCTGGTCAACGCCGCCAAACGTCCTTTGAGCGGTTATTCAGGCGGTATGAAACAGCGAGTTGGCATCGCCCAGGCCCTTCTAAATGATCCCTTGCTGCTCATCGTGGATGAACCTACCGTCGGATTGGACCCCGAAGAGCGTGTGCGCTTCCGCAACCTTCTCTCCGATTTGTCCGGCGAGCGTATCATCCTGCTCTCCACCCACATCGTCTCTGACGTGGAGGCCACCGCCACTGAGATCGTTGTCATCAACCATGGCCGAAAAATTAAGTACGCCGCGCCCGAAAAGTTGTTGGGATTATTGGAAGGGAAAGTCTGGCAGTGGGTCATCCCGTCCACCGAACTGACTGCTCTTAAGCAAAAACATATCATTAGCGCGACCGTGCGCCGGGAGGATGGACTTCAGGTGCGCGTAATAAGTGAAGCGCCCCCATCCGCCGATGCCCTGCCCATCGCCCCTAGCCTCGAGGATGTTTACCTCCAGCTCGTCTCCGAAAATGGAAAGAAACAATGAAAACGCTGCGCATCCTATATCACATGGCTCGCGCTGATTTCCTCGAACGAACCCGCAGTTACGGCTTCCTGCTCATGCTTGCGCTGGTAATGTGGATCGGATATCTCTCTGCCAGTGGGCAGTTCCGAATGCGCGTGCCGCCCGATCATATCGGCATTATCAACTCTGCCTGGGTCGGCGCGACGATGACCGTCACGGTCTCATTCCTGCTTGGCTGGGTCGGTTTTTATATCGTCAAAGGCTCGGTCAGCCGCGACTACACGACCGGCGTTGGCCAGATCATGGCTACTACCCCCCTCAGTCGCCCGCTTTATATGTTGGGCAAATGGCTGAGCAACTTCGCAATACTCGGGATCACTATCTTCATATTGATGCTGGAAGGCCTGGTCATGAACCTTGTTTTCGGCAGCGAAGGCTTAAACCTGTGGGCGTTGGTTGCCCCACTCCTTGTGATTTCCCTGCCTTGTATGGGTTTGATTGCTGCTTTTGCAGTTCTGTTCGAGTCAGTTTCCTGGTTGCGTGGCGGGCTGGGGAATATCATATATTTCTTCGCATTCCTGTTTGCCCTTATCAGCACTTCCGCGCTGACAACAGTCGGCACTCCCGGCTTTAAAATCAACCCGTACAGCGACTTTACTGGCTGGCAAATCATCGGGGATAGTGTGTCGCATGCTGCCCATGCAGCCTACCCGGATGTCACAGGTGGCTTTGCCTTTTCCATCACAAATCTTTCAGCAACTAAATACTTCCATTGGAGTGGCGTCCAATGGAATGCGGATATCCTTCTTTCGCGCCTGTTTTTCCTCCTCGTTGCGATCGGGATCGTTCTTCTGGCGTCACTTTTTTTCGATCGTTTCAACCCCTCGCGCCTGCGCTTGATCAGGAAACGCAAGGGATCTTTCACCGACAATGCAGATCCATTTCCCGGATCGGGCCCTCTCTCGACTGTCCCAGAGGCTCCTATAGCACAGGCCTCCATCCAGGTCGAACGTCGCCTGACTCCTTTGAACAATGCGCAAGCGCGTTTCCGCTTTGATGCGCTTTTCATTGCCGAATTAAAACTCTTGCTCAAAGGACAGCGCTGGTGGTGGTATGGTATTGCCATTGGGCTGGTCTTCGCTCAGGCATTTAACAGTCTCGAAGTTTCCCGCATCCTGCTTATCATCTCCTGGGTCTGGCCAATTCTCATCTTGAGCGGTCTCGGCTGTCGTGAATCCCGTTTCGATACGCGCCAGATCGTCTTCTCTGCCCCGCGCCCGCTGCTGCACCAACTGCCTGCCGCCTGGCTTTCAGCATTGGTTGTACTCGCCCTGCTGGGCTCAGGCGCTTTGCTGCGCTTTATCCTTGCAGGGGCAACCGTCAGCATTTTGGGTTGGATCACAGGCGCACTCTTCATCCCTTCACTGGCGCTTGCCTTTGGTACGCTGACCGGCAGCAGTAAAGCCTTCGAAGTACTATATGTACTCTGGATGTACCTGCTCACCCAAAATGTGCCCATGTTCGATTTTGCCGGCCTGACTCCTCAAAGTCCCTTGTACATTTACGCTCCGTTGGCATTACTTTTGCTTGCCTTGGCCGTCTTTGCTCGACGCCGGCAATTACGTTCTGCATGAAAATTCTCAAATCATCTTAGCTAATAAAGAGACCGCCATCCCAAACTGGATGGCGGTTTTTTAACCTGTCTGCTTATGATCAATATTTTCATCTTGTAAGATAGACCGCCAGGGTCGAGATGTCCATCAAGGCATGCACGACTGCCAAATAAGGCAGCATTCTTGGGCGCAGCTTAATCACCAACCCGGCGAATAGGGCAAATGGCAGGTACATGGCGAAGCGCCAAAGCATGAAACGTCCATCCAGGATCAAGGGCAGGAAACAATGTTGGAAACCCAGGAAGAACGCTGCGATAAACCAGGCAGCCCAGCCGTTCTTCAGCTGCGCCGCCAAGCGCGGCATAACGTAGCCGAAGTAGGTTGGCAGTTCCGCAAAGGCGATTGTCAACGGGAAGAGCAGACCCACTGCCAGGGCCCATGCCGGCAGCGATTGGAATAACATTCCGGTTGGGGTTTCTGGATTCCCGAAGATCAGGGTGGCCAGGCCGTTGATCGGAAGGATGGCGAGCGGCAGGCCGATTACGAGGCTGCCCAATAGCCACAGGAAGTCCCTACCAAGGCTGTCCTTCGAGAAACGCAGGATTTCAAGGTAGCGCTTGCCTTCGGCCTTGAACAGCCGGTTGAGAAGATAAATCCCGACCAGATTGGCTGGGATGATTGTTAGCACCCACCAGCGGGCGGATTC
>JADGQB010000008.1 GCA_017882145.1 Anaerolineales bacterium | reverse complement strand
GTCAGGCTTCGGCCCAGGATTTGGAAGGAAGATGCAAGCTTGAAAGTCCATTGGCCAACGGTGAGGGCAGATTCGATCGGAAGCAACCAGGCCGCCATCGTCAGAAAAAGGGTTACTAGACAGGCTGCCAGGAGAATGACCTTCTGGTTGTTCAGCAATAAGAGCAAAACCGCCAGAGCCAGCGGGAGGAAGATCCATAGAAGCGGGGCGCTCATGAAGTCTTCTCCTGGGCTATATTCGCAAAGTATGCACCCGCCACAGCCAGTCCCAGGTTTACAACAACTAAAAGTGCGGTTACCAACGCAGAACTTTCCACCGCTGCGTAAAGGATCTCAAATCCGCCCAGCACCGTCAAGAGACCCAGGATAACCTGGAAGGAATCGGAAGTAATTCCGAGATGGAGAAGTCCCAGTCCGATCAGCAGAAGGCCGCCCAGTGCAACTGGCAAGCTTAATCCCAGCCAGGTAGCTACGCGTAAAGATATTGCAAATGTAGCTACCAGGACCATGCCGGCTGCGAAGATCTGAAACAGTCGTCCTTGCAGCCAGGTACTTTCTGTTTCCCGGTCTCTCCTGGCATTGAGTTGAGCGATACCAAGCACTGCGCATGCCATCCAGCCAGTGACAAGCTTTGTCGCAGCCATCGATATAGGCCAATGGGCCTGAACCATCCAAAAAACACTCAGGTATTGGCCTGCCAGTAAGCCCAGGCTCCAACGCCAATCCCGGCTAAAAAGCAGCCCGGTTGCGGTGATGATAACGATCAGAAGCGCGATCCAGTTTAAAATAACGGTCATGACTACCGGCCGCGCGTCGAAAGGATTGAGAGGATCAAAACCAGCAACAAAAACGACCAGAGCAAGCCGCCTTCGCCCTCCAAAGAACCGGTGAGGATATCTGCGACCCTGTGAAGAAAGTTATAGATACCAGCCAATAAGGAATACAGCCAATCGAGTCGAAAAATCCGTGTCCATTGGGTGGATAAAATACTGGGTGGTGTGCGGACCAGGATCTTCATCCCCAGGAATGTAAAGCCCGAGGCCAGTAGTAGGACTGCAATAGCCAACCACCACAGACCAATAGTTCGCGCTCCAGTCCAACCCCAAAAACCGAGCAGAATGGCGGCTGCCATCAGAAACAGGAGGCCGGTTGGGTAGATTACCTTAACCCATTTTTCCTGCGATTCAAGGCTTGTCTCGCCTGGATGAAGGGTATGCCGAAAAAAACCTGCCATCAGAAGGCCTTGTGCGGGCAGGAAGGGGATAATAAAAAGACTTGAGATGGAATTTCCAGTCTGCCAGGCAGCCGCGGTCAGGGAAAATGGCAGGGTTGATAGCACCCAGAGCCCGAAGAATGGCAACCATAAAATACTTCGCTGCCGGGCTGAAAAAAGGAAAAGCACCCCACCGCATAGGATCATGGCGACTCCCCAACCTGTCGTGCCGGTTGGATTACCGCGCAAGCTTTCTGCCACAGCCAGGGAAGCAAAACCTAAGATCCAGAATGGGCGTCCAAGGATTTCATCAGATGCGCGTAGCCACATCCAGGCTGCATACAGGGCGGCAATAGCCGCTAATATGAGTAGATAGGGTGTGATCGCCGATTTTAACGCTGGGGCTGGTATGCGGGCCAGCAAGGCCAGACTGGCCGCAGCCGAGACAAGCCGGAGCGTAGTACCAAGGCCGCGCCGGATAACATTATCCTGCTGATAAGGGAGATGCAGCGGTAGAACTCCCAGGCGAAGGCCGACTGCGATCAGCAAATAAATCCCAGTGGTGGGGGGAATGGAACGAAAATCCAGAGGAGTCCCGGAGGCAACGCTGACCAGATTCGCCCACAGCACGAGTCCGGTTCCGGCGAGACGCGCTGCAAAGGCGATGATGACTCCCTGGGTCTGACTCTCGCCTTCCGTAGACCGCAGCATTGTGATTAACTCAAACAGGTCAATGGCCGACCACGCCAATAGCAAAGTAAGTGGGTTTTCTGCGGCAACGGCTAGAATCCCTAAGGCAACCAAAGTAAGAGTCCCGGCCCAGGACATGGGTTCATTTTCGGCTCGCACAACCGAGGTCCAGATAACCGCCGCGGCCAGTGCAGCCAGGGCTAGGGCATACGGCCAGGAAGTTCCGTCTGCCAGCCAGGTGGGCGCATAGAAGAAGGCTGTCACCAGCTGCCAGGGCGGCAGGGAAAAACTTATCGGGAAATGGAGTTGCCAGAGAAATACGCTTGCCAGAGCCAGAGTTGCGCCTGCGGAGGCAAGCATCCAGGTATATTTGAATTTGGGCCGGGATAAACGCAGGATGACTAATACCAGTGCGGTCAGGCACAACCCGAAAACAGGCAGGAGGATAAGCATATCTCAAGATATTGTATCAGAAACAATGTCCCTTTCTCGGTGTTGTAAAGTAAAATACAGCGTAATTGTATAATATCAATAAAGAAGGGAATGTGGATGTGCAAATACCTGCACACCCCCGATTTCTCCCTTCTTTTTATGACACGCCACCCATAAATCGACCCAAGGAGATATTCTGATGCCTCGTTATTTGTTGATCGTTAATCCGACTTCCGGCCGGGGGTTTGCCGGACGATCGCTTTCTTTAATTGAAAAAGAGCTGCAAAGATATTCCTTGGATTACAAGCTCGTTCTGACCGAACGTCCATGGCATGCAGCTGACCTGGCAGAGCAAGGCGCCAGGGAAGGCTATGAAGTGGTAATCGTTGCCAGTGGCGATGGGACTGCTAACGAGGCCTTGAATGGGTTGATGCGTGCCAAAATGGCTGGTTTCGACAAGACTGCCATGGGGCAGATTGCAGTGGGTACGGGAAATGATTTCGCCTACGGCATGAATATTCCCGGCGGGATCGAGATCGGCTGCAAAATCCTGGCTGAAAATTATCGCCGCCGCATGGATGTCGGCATTGTCAAAGGTGGAGATTATCCGGATGGGCGTTACTTCGGTAATGGCGTTGGGATTGGCTTCGATGCCGAGACCGGCTTTGTAGCGGCGAAAATCCGCTGGATGCGCGGTCTGCTGCTTTATTTGATCGCTGCGATTGAAACCGTCTTTATATATTACAAAGCACCGACCGTGCGATTGCAGTATGAAGGCAAGGAATTAACCCAGCCGGCATTAATGATCTCCATCATGAACGGTCGGCGAATGGGCGGAGGTTTTTTCTTTGCACCTAACGGCGATCCCGGGGATGGCTGGTTCAATCTATGCATTGCCCGTTCAGCCAGCCAGCTGCGCATTTTCGGTCTCATTCCCTATTTCATGAAGGGCACTCAGGCCACCCAGAAAGAAGTACAAATGGATAAGGGTCGCAAGGTGGTGGCGACTGCGGTCTCCGGCAGTTTACCGGTGCACTGTGATGGCGAAACAGTCTGCTTTGAGGGCAAGGAATTAACCATTGAGTTGCTGCCGGCACAGATCGAATTCGTAACACAGAATCCGGTGGCATGAAGCCTCTACATTCTTTTGTCGCCTGGGCGATCCGGGTGGGGACGAGCATTCTCTGTCGTATAGACAAACCTGAACTTTCCCAGGTACCGATGCACGGGCCTTTAATCCTGGCAGTAAATCACATAAACTCGCTCGAGGTGCCGTTGTTGCTGGCACATCTCCAGCCGCGCCGGATGATCGGTCTTGCAAAGATCGAAACTTGGGATAACAAGTTCATGGGTTGGCTATTTAACCTCTGGGAGGCCATTCCAATCCATCGCGGGGTAGCCGATGTGGATGCACTGCGTCGTTGCCTGGTTTGCCTGGCAGACGAAGACATCCTGGCAGTCGCTCCGGAAGGGACCCGTTCATATGATGGCAAATTATTAAGCGGACAACCAGGGATCGTTTTGATCGCCTTGCATTCCGGCGCACCCATCCTGCCAGTTGTGCATTGGGGTGGAGAGGATTTTCCGGAGAATATCCGGCATCTGAAGCGATCGGATTTTCACATCCGCGTAGGCAAACCCTTCATGCTGGACGCGCACGGGGAAAAGGTGAACGCCAAAGTCCGCCAGGAGATGGTCGATGAAATCATGAGCCAGATTGCGAACTTGATGCCGGAGGAGTACCGCGGTCAATATGCTGGCTGCACACCACCACCCCAGAAATATTTACGGTTTGCTTAGGAGTAAGGAGTATTAGAAGTGAATTCAGCCAGGCAATATCGATATTTTGACCTCATCATGGCCGTTTTTGTTACGGTCCTGGTGGTCAGCAATATTGCTTCTTCGGCGAAAATTGTGGATTGGGGCTTTAGCATTTTTGGCGTCCGCATGGCCTTCGATGCGGGTACCATTCTCTTTCCGGTCAGTTACATTTTTGGGGATATTCTCACTGAAGTATATGGATATAAGAATTCCCGGCGCGTCATCTGGGCTGGCTTCGCCTGCCTTGCGCTCAGTGCGGTGATTTTCGGGGTTGTAAGGTTTCTGCCGGGTGAAGCCCAATGGGAGAAATATGCCGGGGATGCAGCCTACCTGGCCATCCTGGGAGGCATGTCAAGCGGGGGGATCGTGTTAGCCAGTCTGGCTGGCTACTGGTCTGGCGAGTTCACCAATTCGTTCGTTCTGGCCAAGATGAAAATCTTAACCCGAGGTCGTTGGTTATGGACCCGAACCATCGGCAGTACGATTGTCGGTGAGTTGGTGGATACGGTTGTGTTCGTATCTATCGCTTCACTATTTGGAGTCTTTCCATGGAGCCTGTTCCTGACACTATCCTTGACCAATTATTTATTCAAATGCAGCGTTGAGGCGTTGATGACTCCAATTACATATGCTGCTGTGGCGACGTTGAAAAAATCGGAACAGGAAGATTATTACGACCGCGATACGAATTTCAACCCGTTTAGAATAAAATGATAATGGAATAAAAGAGACACAGTCAGCTGAAAAAATCACCGTCTGTGCCTCTTTCGTTATAAAAAAGTACCCCGCATGTGCCGTGTACTGCAAAGTTCTGAACCTGCAAAAGCAGGTCGGGCTCCTACCCGGCAATTCAGCCTTGGCCTAAGCCTATCGCTTCGTTGTCGCGAGATCGGATCCCATTTTATGGGTGTTGGCTCAGAGCGGAAGTGCAGTATCGCGAACGCAGCAGGGCAATGTCCTTATACCACAAAGTAGAGTGCATGAGTAGGTAAAAATTAATGGGTTGATATTGAATTGCAATGAATGATCTATGGGTAGACGCGTTTGATCGTGCGCGGGAAGGCAATCGCCTCGCGGATATGTTCGTTTCCGCAGATCCACGATACCGTGCGTTCCACGCCCATGCCGAAGCCGCTGTGTGGGACGCTGCCGTACTTGCGTAAATCCAGGTACCAGCGGTAGGCCTCTTCAGGCAATTTATGTTCATGGATACGCTGGAGCAGCAGATCATAACTTGACATGCGTTCAGAGCCGCCGATGATCTCACCATAACCTTCCGGTGCGAGCAGGTCTACGGACTTGCAGACTTCAGGCCGGTCCGGCCAGGGTTCCATGTAGAAAGCCTTGACCTTGGTCGGGTAACCGTAGACAAAAACCGGCTTCTCATATAAATTGGTCAGTTCCGTCTCGTGCGGTGCGCCAAAGTCCATCCCCCACTCGAATTTAAGCAGTTCTTTCTTTTCGGGATCGGTTTCTTTATCGTAGATCTCCAGGATGATTTTCGCAGCTTCATCGTAGGAAATGCGTGGGAAAGGCGCCTGGATCTTTTCCAATTTCGACAGGTCGCGGCCGATGGATTTGAGTTCAGGCATGCGCTCTCGCAGAACACGCTTGACGATATGGGTGACGAACTGTTCCTCGATTTCCATCAATTGGTCCAGGTCACAGAAGGCTATTTCAGGCTCGACCATCCAGAACTCGGTCAGGTGACGGCGCGTCTTTGATTTCTCGGCCCGGAAAGTTGGCCCAAAGCAGTAGACTTTGCCAAAGGCCATGATATCCGCTTCGTTATAGAGTTGACCGGATTGGGAGAGGTAAGCCTTGCCTTCATCGAAATATTCGGTCTCGAAAAGGGTGGTTGTCCCTTCGACAGCCGCCGGGGTCAGGATGGGTGTGTCCATGTTTATGAAACCATTTTGCTCGAACCATTCGCGGATGGCCGCGATTACCGTCGCGCGGATGCGCAGGATGGCCCACTGACTTGGCATGCGGATCCACAAATGGCGGTTATCCAGGGCGAAATCCACACCTTGTTCTTTAAGCGCCATCGGGTAATTATCCCCGGCAAATTGGACGATCTTGATCTCTCTGACGCCCACCTCATATCCACCCGGGATGCCGGGCGCCCGTTTGTCTTCCCTTACCGGTCCGCTAATGATCACCGAGGATTCCTGCGGCAGGCGTGTGAGTTGGTCGAAAACGGCTTCGGGCAGGTCGCCTTTGAAGGCCACACATTGAACGAATCCGGACCCATCCCTCACGAGCAGGAAGACCAGCTTGCCTTTATCGGTGCGGTTGTAAACCCAGCCCTGGACTGTGACATCCTGGCCTGTGTATTTATCAATTTCTTCTACACGGATAATGGGGGGCATGATTTCTCCTTTTATTTCGCTATTATAGCGCAAGCAAGAGTCACTTGCTGATTCTTGCTTTTTCAAGCGCTTGCAGCAGTAATTTGCGCGCCACTTGCGGGTCGGCCTTGCCGCGGGTGAGACGCGCCACCTGCCCCATCATCCACTGGAAGACAGTTTGCTTTCCCGCCAGATAGGAAGCCACCTCTTTCGGGTTATCGTTCAATACCTGGGCGACCACCAATTCCAGGGCATCCTGGTCGGAGATTTGGCCCAGATTGTTGGCTTTGACGATCGTTTCGGGAGACTGTCCGGTTTTGAACATCCCGGCCAGAACTTCCTTGGCGGTATTGTCGTTGATGGCCTTTGCCGTAACCAGGTCCACAAGTTGAGCCAGGTGCTCCGGTGGGAATGGCAAATGCTCGAGGTCTAGTCCCATGTCGTTCACATAGCGTAGGAATTCCCCTGTAATCCAGTTGCTGATGGTTTTTACCGGGCTTTTGGACAGGGAAACGGTCTTTTCATAATAATCTGCCAGGGCTTTATCAGAAGTCAGCAGCCTGGCTTCATTGACCGTCAAACCGAATTGCATAATTAAGCGCTGTTCTCTCATTTCCGGTAGTTCTGGTAGTTCGGACTTGATCTGTTCAACCCAGGCACGATTGATCTCAAGCGGAGGCAAATCCGGCTCGGGGAAGTAGCGGTAATCGTGGGCTTCCTCCTTGCTGCGCTGGGAAATCGTCATTTCTTTGAGGTCGTTCCAGCCAAGAGTCTCCTGGACGACTTCCGCTCCCGATTGGTAGATTTGGGTCTGGCGTTGGATCTCGAAAGCGGTCGCGCGCGTGAGCGCCCGGAAGCTGTTCAGGTTCTTGATTTCAGTACGTGTGAGCAGCTCCGAGCTGCCGGTCGGACGAACGGACACATTGGCTTCGAAGCGCAGGACGCCTTTTTCCATATCTCCGGAGTTCACTCCCAAATACCGCAGGATGGCCCGGATCCGGGTGGCATAGTCCAGTGCAGCCTCAACAGTATGCATGTCCGGCTCAGAAACGATCTCAAGCAGGGGCACACCTGCCCGGTTGTAATCGACAAGGGTATGACGATCATGGTGAAAAAGTTTGGCTGTATCCTCCTCCAGGTGGGCTCGGCGGACACGTATCCGCTGGGGATCGGTTCCGGCCAGGATATTCAGCCAGCCATTCGATGCCACCGGCAGATCGTACTGGGAAATCTGGTAGCCTTTGGGAAGGTCCGGGTAGAAATAGTTTTTGCGGGCGAACTGGTTCATCGGGTTGATAGTGCAGTTCAGCGCCAGCCCCACCAGGATGGCTTGTTCCACGGCCTTCTGGTTAACCACTGGCATGGCACCCGGAAGTGCAGTGCAGACCGGGCAGATCAGCGTGTTGGCTGCCGGCGCCTCTGAGTAAGCGGCCGAACAGCCACAGAACATCTTGGATTTCGTTTGGAGTTCAGCGTGGATTTCCAATCCAATAACTGGCTCGTAGGTTGTCATTTTGATACCGCCGGACGTTTGAGATGCCAATCGGTTGCGGACTGGTATGCATGCCCAATTTGTAGCAGCACATCTTCACTCAAATGCTTGCCGATCAGCTGCATACCCACCGGCATATTATTGGAAAATCCGCATGGAACACACAGGGACGGGACCCCGGCGGGGTTAGTGGCAACCACGTAAATATCCGACAGGTACATTGTCAGCGGGTCGTCGGTCTTTTCACCCAACTTAAAGGCAGTGGTGGGACAGGTCGGGGCAACAAGTGCGTCACACTGCTCGAAGGCGGCTTCAAAATCCTGCCGAAGAAGTGTACGGACTTTTTGAGCTTTCAAATAGTAGGCGTCGTAATATCCGGCTGAGAGCACGTAGGCACCAAGCATGATGCGGCGCTTGACCTCCGGGCCGAAGCCTTCCCGGCGGGTCTGCAGATATTGATCGATGACGTTCTCTGCACCTTCGGCAACCGATAACCCGAAACGTGTTCCATCAAAACGGGCCAGGTTGGCGCTGGCCTCGGCAAATAATACCAGGTAGTAGACGGGCAGCCCATAAGTTGTATGTGGCAGGGAGACTTCACGAATCTCCATACCGAGTTCTTCGAACTTCTGAATGGCTTCCCGGATGGAACTTTCCACACCTGCTTCCATGCCGGCCTGGAAATATTCCTTGGGGATGCCAAGACGCAAGCCTTTTACGGGTTTATCCAGCATCTTCAGGTAATCCGGTATAGGGTCAGGGAGCGAAGTGGCATCTTTTAGATCCTGTCCGGCGATGCTTTGTAAAACGGCCGCGCAATCGTAAGCGCTGCGTGCCATCGGCCCGATCGAGTCAAATGAGGAAACCAGGGCGATCAAACCGTACCGGGAGACACGCCCATAGGTGGTCTTCAATCCGGTCACATTGCAGAATCCGGCCGGCATGCGGATCGAGCCGCCGGTATCTTCTCCCAACGCGAACAAGCCCATGTTGGCTGCCACAGCCGCTGCAGAACCTCCACTCGAGCCGCCCGGGACGCGTTCCAGGTCCCATGGATTGTGAGTGTCAAAAAAGGCCGAGTTCTCACAGGAAGAACCCATGCCGAACTCGTCCATGTTTTGTTTGCCGATCAGGACTGCGCCGGCTGTGGAAAGCCGGTCGATGACCGTCGCATTGTATGGCGGAATGTAGTTTTCCAGGATTTTGGACGAACAGGTGGTACGCAGACCCCTGGTGGAGATGCAATCCTTGACCGCGAAAGGTATCCCTGTCAGAGGTGTAATATCTTCGCTCTGACGCAACCGTTGATCGGCCAGGCGGGCTTGTTCGAGTGCCAGCTCATCCGCGATGGTGACGAAAGCATTAATAAGAGGGTCAGTTTTGTGGATGTGATCCAGGACGGCAGTGGTCAATTCTACGCTGCTGATTTGTTTCGTAGTTAGCAGTTCGTGGGCCTCCCGGATGGAAAGAGTATGCGGTTGCATGGCTTTATTCTTCCCCAAAAACCAACGGCACCTGGACGTAATCACCCTCCCGGTGCGGCACATTCTTCAGGAAATCTTCGCGTGGCATGGAAGGTTTGATCACATCCGGACGCATCACGCTGCGGGTGTTGGAGGTTTCACAGGCTGGGGGCACATCCCCGGTATCCACCTCATTGAGCAGGTGGAAATAGTCGATGATGGCCGAAAATTGGTGGCTGAATGCCTGGGCTTCCTCATCCTGGATGCCCAATCGCACCAGAAAGGCCACATGCTTGACCATATCTGCATCAATGCTGAAAGCAGGTTTATTGGATTCTGAAGGTGTCATATCTACCCTATCCAAAATAGATTTCCGTATCTCTGAAGACTGGCAATTACAGCCAAAGCTGATAGCTAATCGCTGACCTTGATATGTAATTCCTTGAGCTGCTTTGGCTCTGCCGGGGAGGGAGCATCTGCCATCACGTCCCGGGCAGCCTGGTTCTTTGGGAAGGCGATCACTTCGCGGATATTGGGTTCGTCCGCCAGCAGCATAACCAGCCGGTCGATGCCAGGAGCCATCCCGCCATGCGGAGGTGCGCCGAACTCAAAGGCTTCCAGCATATGCCCGAACTTGCGTTGTGCCTCTTCCTCTCCGATCCCGAGCAGCGTGAAAACCTTGCTTTGAATGTCGCGGCGGTGGATACGGATCGATCCGGAAGCCATCTCATATCCGTTGCATACCATATCGTAGGCATCCGAGAGAATGCTGGATGGATCGGTCTCGAACCGGTCGAGATGCTCAAGTCGCGGCATGGTAAACATGTGATGAGCGGCATCCCATTTCTGGTTTTCCTCGTTCCATTCGAACATCGGGAAATCCAGCACCCAGGCGAAGGCCATCACATTCGGGTCAGCCAGTTTGAGTGTGTCACGGAACCCTACCCGCAGCGCCCCCAGAACTTTATGAACCAGCTTGGCGCTGTCAGCTACAAACAGGTACAGGTCGCCGGTTTTGGCCCCGGTCATTTTGACCAGTTCGGCTAATTCGGCTTCCCCGACAAATTTGGCGGCAGAACCTTTCAGCCCTTCCGGAGTCAGCGCCAACGTAACCAGTCCCTTTGCTCCCAGTTCTTTAGCAGTCACGGTCAGCTCATCCAACTGCTTGCGAGTGTAGCCGGCGCAACCAGGAGCGACGATGCATTTGACCATCCCGCCGCGTTCCAGGGCTGATCTAAAAACAACGAATTCGCTTTTTGCAAAAATGCCGCTCACATCGTTTAGTTCCATGCCGAAGCGCAAGTCGGGTTTATCGGAACCGAAACGGGTTATCACCTCGTCATAGGTAAAACGCGGCCAGGGCGAAGATAATAATTTCTTATGGGGCGTAACGGTTGGGAGCATGGCAGTGAATAGATTTTCCACCATCTCGAGCACGTCATCGCGATGGACGAAGGACATCTCCAGGTCGAGCTGGGTGAATTCAGGCTGGCGGTCGCCGCGCTGGTCTTCGTCGCGGAAGCAACGTGCAATCTGGAAGTAGCGCTCGATCCCGCCCACCATCAGCAATTGCTTCAATTGCTGTGGCGACTGGGGTAGTGCATAAAATTGGCCTGGATAAACACGCGAAGGCACCAGGTAGTCACGTGCGCCTTCTGGTGTAGTCTTGAACAGGGAAGGCGTTTCAACTTCCAGAAAACCTCGTTCGGAAAGGTATGTGCGCATAAACAGCACCACCGCGTGTCGTAATTCCAGGTTGCGGCGCATGCGCTCACGCCGCAGATCAAGGTAGCGATATTTTAGGCGCATATTTTCATCGACTTCTTCGTCACTGCTGATCATGAATGGCAGTGCCTTGGCCGTATTGAGTGTAACTACATCGGAGGCGATCAATTCAACCTCGCCGGTGGGCATCTTTGGATTCTGCATGCCTTCCGGACGTTTTTGAACTTTACCGGTGATTTGTAGTACCCACTCCGAGCGGACATTCGATACCAGGTCCAGAGTTTCTTTGGGGAGGTTTGGGTTGATGACCACTTGTGTCAGGCCGAAACGGTCACGCAGATCGATGAAGACCACACCGCCATGGTCACGGCGCCGGTGTACCCAACCCGCCAGCGTAACCGTCTGTCCGGCATGCGTTCCACGTAATTCACCACAAGTATGTGTTTTGTACATATGCAACCTCCAGGAATAATGTCAAACCCTTCTAATAAAATAAATCGCCCTCCGCAGATGCGTTGGGCGATTGGTTAGCTTGGAGTATCTGTTAACCTTGCAGGCTTCGCCCAACGGCCGGAGGCCGATTATCATTAGCGTCATTATTATTGGCGAAGGTAATGGTGTTCATTCTTGCCTCAGATTTGCGCTATTATAGCATAAACCCAAATAGATATGAATGTGATGTTGTATAATTTATGAGGATTCGTACAACCCAGGTGAAGGGAGATACGCACTAATGACCGCTCAAACCCAGAATGCTGTTTCATCACACTCGTCAGATGAACGAACCATGGCGGAACTGGCCCATGCTAGTGCTCTGTTGAATCTTTTTGCCGGAGTAGGCGGGCTCATTGCAGCCCTTGTGATCTGGTTGACTCAACGCGAAAAATCCGCTTGGGTGGGATTCCATGCCCTCCAATCGCTGGTTTTTCAAGCGGCTGTTTTGGTTATTACGGTCGTTGTCGTGGGTGTTGTATGGGTGTTGGGTTTTATCATCAGCTTCGCCACCATCGGGATCGGTACATTTGTTGCCGTACCGGTCATGATTCTGGCCTTTTTTGGGGGTTTTGCCATGGTTGGAGCCGGCACCGCCTATTCACTATATGGGGCTTACCAGCTCTACCAGGGTCGTGAATTCACATATGTAGTTACAGGAAAATGGCTGCAGGCGCGATCGGCAGCGACTTAAGAAATCAAAAAGACGTGCAGTTCTTTTGGCCCGTGCACCCCAATTGTGAGGGTCATTTCTATATCCGCGGTACGGCTGGGACCCGTGATCACCACCGCAGCCGTCGCAGACTGGATCTCGGGCTTGGCTAGTGCATCTGCCAGCGTCGGCACAAGGTCTGATTCTTTCAGGATGGCAATATGTATATCCGGGAGTAGGGAAGCGGTCAGCGGGCTGTCTTCCCCTCCGACCAGCACCAGCGAACCGGTATCTGCAATCCCCACAAACACGCCGGTCACTCCCGCCCGGACGGTTGGATCCTGTGTGCGGACGATGGCAACGCCATTAACATAATTTTCCCCTACTGAATCCACGCATACTTGCTCTATTGTGCGCTCGTTTAGGAATTCCGCCAGGCTGGCTTTACAATCCATTTCCGGAAGGCGATATACCTTGACACCCAGGAGTGACAATTCTTCCGTGAATTGATCTGCCAGGGACCGGGCAGGCTTGGGCTCAGGAACAGGTGTTATGTCAGCTTTCCGGATGCTCTGGTCGCCGGAGTTGACTTCTTGTTTTATTCCTTTCCAGCGTGTCCGGAAAGCCTGCGTTTCCAGTCGCGGGAATTCCTTGCTGTATCCCCAGCCTGTCCAGGCCGGGAGCCGCATATATTTATGGCGCGGTGAATAAACCCGGCTGATAAGACCGCCCAGCCATTGGCCAAGCGAGAACAGTGGCGGTATTCCTCCTGCCAGACGATAGACCATAAGGCCAAGTTTGACGATGGGCGGTATTCCAATCCCCTCATCGTGTCTTTGGTTTTTTGATTTTTCCCCAGCCTCTCCGGCGCGCACCCGCAACAGGAGCTCGGGTAAATCGATATTCACAGGGCAGGCTTCCTTGCATGCACCACAAAGAGTGGATGCCTGGGCAAGCTGGCCATAGTTTTCGCAGTTCAACAATCCTGGGGATAGCACCGAGCCGATCGGACCGGGGTAAGGGGCGATGGAACCATCCTTGCCCAGGTAGGCCAATCCACTGATCTCGCGGAAGACCGGACAGGCGTTCAGGCAGGCGCCACAGCGAATACAGTAGAGCGATTCAGCCAGCGGTGAAGCTTGCAGGGCTAAGCGACCATTGTCCACCAGGATCAAGTGGCGTTCGCGTGCACCGTCCACATCCAACCGGCCTTTCGGTGAATTGATCAGGCTGGTATACGCGCTTAATTTCTGCCCGGTGGCCGAGCGTGGCAGTAGCATGAGGAATTGGGCCAGGTCATCCAGGGTGGGAACAAGGCGCTCTATGCCCATCAGCGCTACGTGCACGGGGGGCAGGTTGGTGACCATGCGTCCGTTGCCTTCATTCGTGACCAGGCACAAGGTACCGGTCTCGGCTACGCCGAAGTTGACACCCGAAACGCCAAGTTCAGCATTCAGGAATACCTCACGCAAGACGTGCCGGGCAGTCGCGACCATCTCGGGAATATCTTCGGTATATGGAACGCCGAGTTTTTCATGAAAGAGCTGTCCCACCTGACCGCGCCGCAGATGAACCGCCGGGGTAAGGATGTGGCTGGGGCGCTCGCCGCGCAGCTGGACAATGTACTCGCCCAGGTCTGTTTCAACGACTTTCAGGCCGGCCGCCTCCAGTGCATGGTTGAAATTGATCTCCTCGGAGAGCATGGATTTCGACTTGGCTACCAGGTTGGCATTGTGCTCCCGGGCGATTTCGAGGAAGATGCGGATGGCCGCTTGCGCGTCCGCAGCGCGATGCACCTGAATGCCGTTTGCGGTTACCCTGGCAATGAATTGTTCGAGATATTTATCCAGGTGGGAGATCACATCCGCTTTGATGGCGTGCAGGCGTTCGCGTCGTTCCTGGTAGTCCGGGAAGGCAGAGAAAGCCTCCAAACGACCAAGCGTGCGGTGTCGCGCATTCCCATCCAGTGCAATTTGCAGGTTTTCGTCTGCAATGGATTCTCGGATCCGTTCACGGAAAGTTTTGACGCTCATCGTGTATCCAAAACCTGTGCGATGTGAACGACGCGCTGTCCCTTGTCGAGGCGATGCAGCCCACCCTGGATATGCATCAGGCAGCCCGTATCGCAGACAACCAGGGTGGGCGAGCCGGTCTTCTCCAGGTTTGAGATCTTGCGTTTCAGGAATTCCGCCGAGAGTTCGGGGTGTTCCACCGAGAAAACGCCGCCAAAGCCACAGCAGTCCGTTCGTTCGGGTAATTCGACGATTTCGGCATCCTTTACGCCGGCCAACAAAAGGCGTGGCTGCCGGTCCACCCCCAACATGCGCAGCAGATGGCAGGATGGGTGATAAGTCAGCTTCCCGGGCCAGCGACTCCCCAGGTCCGAGATACCGCGTACATCTACCAGGTACTCTGTGAATTCGTGTACACGCCCCGCCAGCAACCGGGCTTTCGCGAGCCAGTCCGGATCACCTTCGAATAGTTCCGGGTAACCATACTTGAGCATGGCTGCACATGAGCCGGATGGAATGATGATCTCGCCAGTCGTCTTTTCAAAAACCTGGATTGTGTGCTCTGCCAGCGGACGAGCCTGGCTGCGCAGTCCGGCGTTAAAAGCAGGCTGCCCGCAGCAAGTCTGCTCTACGGGAAATTCAACCCGCACGCCGGCTCGGTTGAGAACATGCACCAGTGCTTCGCCTATGCTTGGGAAGAACGAGTCGACCAAACAAGTAATAAAAAGTTGTACAGTTTCTGTCTCAGGCATTTATGTAGTTTTCCAAAGGTTCGTTTTTCTTAACAGTCTAATCTTAAAAGCCCGCGGGAGAGTTCAGAATTAATCCAATTGGTCCAGATACTTCAAACCGGAACCCGTATTGAAAAGGATAATCCGCTCTTCGGGATCGATCCATTTTTGTTCTACCAATTTCTCAAGGGCAGCCAGCGTCGCGGCGCCCTCGGGGGCTGGGAAAATGCCCTCCATTCGGCATAGCTTATGCTGGCATGCCTGGATGGCTGCGTCGCTAACCGCAATGGCTATCCCATTGCTTGCCCGCAAATCCTTCAGGATCAGTTCATCGGCAAAACTCTTTGGTACGCGTAACCCGGAGGCCAGGGTGTGCGCATTGGTCCAAAAATCACAGAATAATGCGCCTGACTCAAACGCCTTTACCACCGGTGCACAGCCTTCGGCCTGAACCGACACCATGCGCGGCCTTTTCGTATCTGCCAGCCAGCCCATCGCTTCAAGTTCATTGAAGGCTTTCCACATGCCCACCAGCCCGGTACCCCCGCCTGTGGGATAGATGATCACATCCGGCAGGCTCCAGTTGAAGGCTTCCGCCAGTTCATACCCCATGATCTTCTTGCCTTCCACACGATAAGGCTCTTTGAAGGTTGACAGGTCAAACCAACCTTCCTCCCGGGCTTTTACGCCAGCCATGCCAGCCGCGTCGCTGATAATGCCATCCACCAGCACCACTTCCGCGCCCGCCATTTTACTTTCCTCGATGTTGGCACGCGGTGTATCCTTTGGCATGTATATCAGTGCCTGGATACCAGCCCGGGCGGCATAGGCAGCCATGGCGCCGCCGGCATTCCCGGCGGTTGGGATGATGACTTTATTGACACCCAATTCCTTGGCTTTAGAGACTGCAGCAGCCAGGCCGCGCGCTTTAAAAGTGCCAGTTGGATTGGAACTCTCGTCTTTGACGTACAAATTGGGAAGGCCTAGCTGGGTCCCTAAGCTGGGAACGGGCAGCAGGGTGGTGTCTCCTTCCCCCAGAAAGACAAAGTTTTCCGGATCTCTGACTGGCAGCAATTCGTGCCAGCGCCACATTCCATCCGGGCGGCGGCGAATGGCATCGCGATCCACCCGGCTGCGGGCTCCTGGCAGGTCATACTGCGCCAGCAGAGGAGACTGGCAATCCGGACAAAATGTATGGATTTCCTTATCGGAATATATTTTGCCACAACCGGAACATTCCAGTTCGGTCAGCAAAGAGGTTTCTTGTGATTTGAAAGCATTTTTCGGTAGTGGATAGGTAGGCATTCAATTCCTGTTACACTGATATTATGCTGAAATTACTGTTACACGATGGCCACTTAAGTTTCCACCCTGGCCTGGAGCTCTCGAATGTTGATAGGTTTGGACATATACACGTCACAACCTGATTCCAATGCTCGTTCGGCAACAGTTTGTTGGTATTCTTGATAGTTGTGTCTTTCCTCATCCTCGGGGAATACCGCATGGGCAAAAAACCTTTAATCCGCGAAAAAAGTGCCTCTACTTTCAAGTAAGGTTCGCCTTCATTTTAGCTTTGGTGTGTTTGCTGGATGTCAGTTCCTTATCAATTAGGGCAGGAAATGGGAATACCTTCTTTGTACCAGGCTAAACTTGCATTTAACATTATTTTACTCCAGAAGACTAACCCACGAAGCAATCCTCAATTGTGGTGTAGAATACACTCGACTCGAGTCAATGTTTCTTTCGATATCATAGTATTTCTCTTAAATGTCCCGCAGCCTCTCTATCTTAGCCACTACACTTCTTGTTTGCCTGGCTCTCGTTCTCCTGGCTGGTTTGACCTGGGCCAACACTGTCTTCGTACGAACCCAACCTGTCGATCAGGATTTCCTGGTTCCGTGGTTGGGTGCGCGGACATTTCTCCAATACGGAGAAAGCCCATACAGTGATCCTGCCACTCAGCGAGCGCAAGTAATTACTTATGGACGGCTGGCGAATGCGGGCCAGGACCCGCTCAGGCTCTGGTTACCATTTCCGATCGAACTCTTATATTTTCCAATCGGTCTTGTACCTGATTATGTCTTGGCGCGTGCCATCTGGATGACCTGTCTCGAAATCGCCCTGGTGGGCCTGGTATTCCTCTCATTGCAGTTAACCGGTTGGAAACCGGGTCGTTTCCTGCTACCTCTAGTACTACTTTTCCCAATTCTCTGGGTCTATGGAACTTTTTCATTGGTAAGCGCTAGCGCCGCCGGGTTTATTGCATTGGCATTGGGAGGCTTCCTGCTCGCATTGCGAGGTGAACGCGAAGAGTTGGCTGGAGGGTTGTTGATCCTGCTGGTTAGCGCATCCCGGCTTACTGGCGTTCTGGCTTTCTTCATCTTCTGGTGGATCTTTCATCAGCGGCGTTGGCGAGTGCTTTGGGGCTTCCTCATGGGAGTGGCTGTCCTTCTGGCGCTTTCCTTCTTGTTCTTGCCGGATTGGTTCCTGCCTTTCCTGCGAGGCCTGCTGTCGCACTACACTTATGACCCGGGTTTTTCTTCAACAGGAATTTTCGCATCCTGGTCACCGGTGGTGGGCCAACGTCTTGGCTGGGTGTTGGCGGGCATATTACTGTTGGTTCTATTTTTCCAATGGGGAGCCACCCTCACCAAAGATTTTAGGGCATTCCTTTGGATGGTTTGCTTGACCGTGTCAGTGACACCTCTGTTGGGTATCCCAATGGCTCCGGGCGAATATCCCTTCCTTTTCATCCCCCTCGTATTATTCCTGTCCATCCTTGCTGAACGCCGTCCATGGTTCAAACGTTGGGGAGTATCTGAAATCGTGATGTTGGTTATCCTGGTTGGATTTTGGCTGTTGACAGTTCTCCTCGTGCGAGCGAACGCGTTTACTGCCATGACCGATGCATTGATTTTGCTCCTGCCTATTCTGCTTGTAACAGGTCTCACCTGGATGCGCTGGTGGTTCGTCCATCCTGTGCCGACCGGACTGGTAACCCCCTCATGACCTGGCGACCCTTTCTCCTGTTGGCTGTGCTGGGCCTGGTTGTTATGGTGTTTGTATCGGCTTTTGAACCGGCACCCGGCTACATGGATGCTGATGCTTACTATGCCGGGGGACGCCAACTGGCAACCGGTTTGGGCTTTACTGAACCGTATCTTTGGAACTACCTGGATAATCCAGTCGGATTACCTCACCCATCGAATGCCTACTGGATGCCATTGGCCTCACTGCTGGCCGCTGCCGGAGCGGTGTTATTCGGGCCTGGCTCATGGACTGCAGCCCGGGTGGGTTTCCTGATTGTGGCAGCATCCATTCCTCCTCTCACGGCTGCCCTGGCTTGGTCCTTTACTTCACGCCGTAACTTGGCCCTGACCTCTGGCGTGCTGGCAGTTTTTTCCGCTTTTTACCTGCCCTTCCTGCCGGTAACTGACACATTTGGCCTGTACATGCTTTTCGGAGGATTGTTCTTTCTCCTGCTCGTACGGCATGTCTCGAACGTTACACCTGCTGCTTTCCTGCTTTCTTCATTTCTTCTTGGCATCCTTGCCGGCCTCATGCACCTTTCGCGAGCAGATGGGCTGCTCTGGTTGCTCCTTGCAATCCTCGCTGTAGCCTTCGTCCTGAAAAAGCCGGACCAGCTCCGCCCCCTTTTCACTGTTTTCGCCTTGCTGGTTGCCTTGTCAGGCTACTTGCTCATCATGGTTCCCTGGTTTGCCCGGAACAGTACCGCCTTTGGCGCGCTGCTCTCTCCTGGTGGCACAAAAATGCTCTGGCTTACCTCTTATGACCAGTTGTTTGCATATCCTGCCAGCCAACTAACTTCGACCGCCTGGTTGCAATCCGGGCTGGCTTCAATTATTAAAGCCCGTGTCTGGTCATTGGGTCTGAACCTGGGCACCACTCTGGCGGTCCAGGGGGAGATCTTCCTGCTCCCGTTGATCGCGCTTGGCCTTTGGCATTTACGCAAAGACCGGCGCGTTCAGTTAGCTGGGCTGGCCTGGTTGCTGACCATCGGCGCAATGACGGTTCTGTTTCCATTTGCTGGCGCGCGCGGCGGATTTTTCCACTCCGGTGCCGCTTTACAGCCCGTTTGGTGGGCGCTGTCCCCGCTGGGTTTGGAGCGGTTGATAGAGTGGGGCAGGCGTAAGCGCGGCTGGAACGCTGCACAGGCTGGAAGCGTATTTCGGACTGCGCTGGTCGCCTTGGCGGTGCTCTTGACGGCAATCATATTCTGGACCAGGATAATTGGCGGGAACAATGGTCAGGCATGGGATCAGGAGAACATTGCGTATAGTCAAGTAAATAAATTCCTGTTATCCCAGGGAGCCACCTGTTCGGATGTAGTCATGGTCGCAAACCCGCCTGGATTTTACCTGGCGTCCGGAAACCCGGCCGTCGCCGTCCCGGATGAGGATATCAGTACATTATTGGCGGTTGCCAAGAAATATAACGCAGTTTATTTGGTTTTGGAGGCAGGTAGTGTACCGGCAGATTTACTGACGGTTTATGATAATCCGAATGGGCAGACAGGCTTAACCTACTTGACCGAAATTGGGCGGGCGCGTATTTTTCGCCTTCCGCATCACTGAGGGCCGCCTCGCACGTCGTGACGTGCAGATGATAGTGGCCGGGATCTTGTCTTATTCTGGTTTTACCGGATCTATCCCCGGATAAAATGGATGGCGCAGGTGTCAATTTCCTACACAAATTCAGCTCCCATATATAAACGTGATTATGTGTTGCTGTTTGTTGTTGCACTGATCATCACGTTTGTGATTGTGATGCTCCAGCCCGTGCCCGGTTATATGGATGCAGATTATTATTATGCAGGAGGAAAACAAATCGCAGGCGGACATGGATTTAACGATCCCTTTCTCTGGAATTATTTAGACCACCCTCAGGGGTTACCGCACCCTTCGAATTCTTATTGGAACCCATTGGCATCCATAATTGCTGCCGGGGGAATGGCACTTACAGGCAGGCTGGATTTCTTATCTGCGCGCATCGGTTTTGTCTTGATGGCATCTGTGGCTCCCCTTGTAATCGCTGCACTTGCTTATAAGATTGGCCATCGTCGCGACCTGGCTCTGATGGCCGGTTTCCTGGCAATCTTTTCTGGCTACTACCTGCCGTTTATTGTGACAACCGACAATTATGGTGTTTATATGCTCTTGGGGGCACTCTATTTCCTCGTTCTCGATCGATTGACTAGTCCAAAAATCATCCTGCTTGGGCTCCTGGCTGGCCTGATTAACCTGGCACGTGGGGATGGGTTATTGTGGCTGCCTCTGACGATTCTGGCTGTGACCGTCCTGGCATACCGTCAGGCCCCCGCGAGTTCGTTGAAAAAGCGAATTATTCAATCGGCCAGCAGCGGGCTGCTTGCTTTATTTGGATATCTACTGGTAATGGGCGCCTGGTTTGTGCGGAATCTGATTGTGTTCGGTGCAATACTGCCACCCGGAAGTGGTTATGTGCTCTGGATGACGAGTTATAACCAGATTTTTTCCCTCACACCTGGGCTGTATACATTTCAAACCTGGCTGGCAAGCGGATTGTTGGAAGCCTTGAAAGTGCGGGCATCCGCCCTCTGGCAAAACTTGAATACCGCTTTCTTTGCACAAGGAATGATTTTCTTGGCTCCACTGATCATAGTGGGTATATGGAAAAACCGTCATTTGTTTCGGGTTCAGTTTGGCTTGATTGGTTGGATATGCATGCTCCTGGCCGAAAGTCTGCTTTTCCCCTTTGCCAGTGTGAACGGCGGGTTTTATCATGCCGGCACTGCTTTCCAGCCGCTTTGGTTTGCTCTTGCACCAATTGGGTTGGATCTTATCTCCAACCGTGTAGTAAAGAATAATAAGAGATTTAGCCAAACGGTCAAACTCCTGCCTGGGATTCTTCTGGTGATCATGCTCTCGTTAAGCGCTTTGCTTGTAAAGATACGTGTGGTGGATTCTGGCTGGAATGAGGGCGAATATCTTTATCTGAAAGCTGACCAAATCCTTATCCAGCAGGGTGCCCGTTCAGAAGCAATTGTCATGGTGCGTAACCCGCCTGCCTATTTTATAATGACCGGTCGCCAGGCGATTGTTGTTCCTTTCGGAGATGTCCAAACCCTTCTGGCTGCCTCTCGAAAATATGGCGCCTCCTATGTAATACTCGAGGAGATTGGAATAAAAAACCCTCTTTATGATTTATATGAGCATCCCGAGAGCTATCCCGAATTTACCAACCTGGGAGCCGTAGATGACAACCACATCCTCCTCGTCGATCCCTCACCTTAATCAGAAGCGGAAGTGGCCTGTCTGGCTGATTCTTGCCCTAATCGTTTTCTTTAGTGTGGGCAGTTATGTTCTGGCAAGCAGGATTATGTATCGCGCCGGTTTTCCTCTGGATGACGCCTGGATCCATCAGACTTATGCCCGTAACCTGGCATTGAGTGGAGAATGGGCTTTTAACCCTGGAAAACCATCCGGCGGTTCTACTGCGCCGCTTTGGTCGGCATTGCTGGCCATCGGGTTTCTGGTAAAGTTGGCGCCTTATGCCTGGACCTATTTATTGGGCGCCCTCGCACTTTGGGCTATCTCACTGCTGGGCGAAAATATGCTGCAAAAACTGGTGCCGGACTACCATCCGCGCTTCCCCTGGGCAGGAGCGTTGTTGGCGCTTGAGTGGCATTTAGTCTGGGCGGCAGCCTCCGGGATGGAGACTCTCCTCTACGCCTTACTGTTAACCGCTGTGTTGGTTCTTATCATATCTGGCTCTCAAAAATACTTTGGGATTGGCCTTTTTATTGGTCTGACCGTTTGGGTACGCCCGGATGGAATTACATTGCTTGGACCGGCTGTACTCGTTATCTTACTTTGCCAGCCTTCGTGGTCTAAACGCTTGCGCTCACTGCTAAATATCGGCTTAGGCTTTGGAAGTCCATTTGCTCTTTATCTACTCTTTAACTTGATCGTTTCCGGTCATCCTTGGCCCAACACGTTTTATGCAAAACAGGCGGAATACGCCAGTTATTTGAATTTGCCTTTTCTGGAGCGACTGGGAAGCGAAGCCCTGCAACCCTTGATTGGTGCGGGCGTGGTTCTGCTGCCGGGAGTAGTCATTACCATCCTTAATGCCGTCCGGCGCCGGAACTGGGGAATATTGGCTGCAACTGCCTGGCTTGTCGGGTTTCTGATGCTTTATGCCTGGCTTTTACCTGTAACATACCAGCATGGTCGATATGTCATCCCGGTTATGCCGGTTTATTTCCTGCTTGGTTTGGCAGGCTTTTTGGAATTCATCATGAAAAGGTTATCACGCCTCGGATGGATCATTCCGACATTCTGGAAACTGACGATTGGTGTTATTTTGGTGGTTTTCTGGGGCCGTGGCGCTTTTGCTTACGCCCAGGATGTTGCGGTTATCGAAAGTGAGATGGTTGACACCGCGCGCTGGGTCTCAGTGCATGCGCCGCCCGGTGCGCTGGTGGCGGCCCATGATATCGGAGCGCTGGGCTACTTTGGCAAGCATGAGTTGGTTGATTTGGCTGGCCTTATATCTCCTGAAGTGATCCCATTCCTTCGAAATGAGGATCAGATTGCAGCCTATTTAACGAAACGTGGCGTAAACTATCTGGTAACCTTCCCGGATTGGTATCCATCCCTGACTGCAGGCTTATCGCCGATTTTTTCTACGAACGCATCCTTTGCTCCTGCGCTGGGAGCGACAAACATGGCGGTTTACCGTTGGCCTGCTCCATAAAAAGCCTCTGGTTAAATTGTCTCCTGAGTTGACCTGTGCTATACTCATATTGAACTCTATTTCTGGTAGGCAGAAAAAAT
This sequence comes from Anaerolineales bacterium, assembly GCA_017882145.1. Taxonomy (GTDB): domain Bacteria; phylum Chloroflexota; class Anaerolineae; order Anaerolineales; family Villigracilaceae; genus UBA877. Next base: position 14,632 of record JADGQB010000008.1, on the reverse strand, counting down.
ATGGAAGAAGTCACGATTGTTGTTGTTGACGATCACCCATTGTTTCGGCAAGGGGTTATCAATACCCTCTCTCTTGAGCCTGGGTTTAAAGTCATCGGACAGGCAGAGAATGGTACAAACGCGTTGGCATTGATCCGCAGTTTACATCCTTGCATTGCAGTTGTGGACATCAATTTGCCAGGTATGAATGGTCAGCAGGTGACCCATCGGGTTGTCCAGGAGAAATTGCCTACGCGGATTGTGCTTCTGACTGCATATAACGACCAGGAGCAAGTTATCCATGCTGCCTGGGCTGGTGCTGCTGCTTATTGTTCTAAAGATGTTGACCCGGGTCAATTAGTTCACGCCATCCGGGAAGTCGTCGAAGGCAAAATTGTTATCGAAGGGCGTGTTTTTACCCAGAGTGAATTTGAATACTGGCTGAATGATGAGATGGAAAAGGCCAGGCATATTTACAGCGAACCCGGCAGCCCCTTTCATCCTCTCTCAGATCGTGAAATGGAAGTTCTTACTTGCGTTGTCAAGGGGATGAGCAATAAAGAGATAGCCGCTTCCCTGGGGATCAGCCATCAAACTGTTAAGAATCATGTAACTTCCATTCTGCGTAAGTTCGGAGTGGAAGACCGTACACAGGCAGTAGTTTATGCACTTAAACGCGGCTGGGTGAAAATCCTTGATAAGTATTCTCAATCGCAGGAGTGATTTATGGCACAACCCCAGGAAGAACAAGCGCAGCCACCTTCTATTGTAGATCCTCAGCAATTAATCCAATCAGAGCTTGATGATACAACCCGTGGCCTCAAAGAGATTACCCTGATGCTGGAACAAAGCCGTGTGGAACTTGGAAAATTAACTCAACGCAACACGGCAGTCAATGCTCATCTTCAGCAGATCCACGATCAGATTGGGAATTTACCTTCTGAAGAGGTACGGACTGTGTATGATTCTGCTTTGGATGCGCAGCAGCGTCTTTTCCAAATGCGTGGTCAACTTGAAAAGCTTCAGAGTGACCAGAATCATTTGGAGCATTATAAGAATATGTTGGAACACTTAAAAAGTACGGCCAAAGCCGGGGGTGGTGGGGGAAATGGCAAGAGCGATCGGAGTGGAATGGCAGGCGTGGAAATGTTGGTAAACGCACAAGAGTCGGAACGCCAAAGGTTATCTCGTCAAATGCACGACGGTCCGGCCCAGGCTCTCTCGAATTTTATTCTCCAGACTGAAATCGCTATGCGGCTGCTTGATATCGATCCTGTCCAGGCTCGCAATGAACTAAACAATTTGAAAATCTCGGCGATGAGCACTTTCCAGAAAGTCCGTAATTTTATTTTCGAACTCCGCCCGATGATGCTGGACGACCTTGGACTTGCGCCAACTATCCGTCGTTATGCTGACTCATTCAAAGAGCAGGCTGGCGTGGAAGTAAGCGTGACGATCTCCGGCAAAGAGCGCCGCCTGGAACCATATATAGAAGTATTGACTTTTAGGTCAATGCAGGAACTACTTAGTAATGCCGTCCACCAGAACCAGGCCACTTTGGTTAAGATCCAATTGGATATCGGGGATCCGGCTGTTCGGCTATCTTTGGACGACAACGGTAAAGGGTTTGATACTGACTCTCTAACGAAGGAGTCGAACCTGGGTATGAAGTTGGTCAGAGATCGCGTTGAAATGTTAGGAGGCAAGTTTGATCTCGATACTGCTCCGGGAAAAGGCGCACGGGTTACATTGACTATCCCCATATTCAATTGAGATTAATATTCTAGAGAGGCAATGAAAATTACAAACCAGGGATTCTTTTTTTTTCTAGAGTCCCTGGTTTGTTGTATTGGCTTAGTTTACATAATTGTAAAGTATCTGCAATGATATTTTCTTGTTTTCATGCATAAAACAATATATAATGTGGAAGTAATGAAGAACATCTCTGAAAGACCTTCAGAGAAATCCAAAGAGAGAAAGGAGGTGAAACCCCATGTTATTCGCCCCTAAAGAAAAAGGTCAGGGCTTGGTCGAGTATGCTTTAATCCTTGTTTTGGTCGCTGTCGTTGTAATCGCTGTTTTGTTGATCCTCGGCCCCATCATCGGCAATGTCTTTACCAAGATTAACTCAAGCTTGGTCAAGTAGCACTAGTTGTTGGCCTAAAAGGCAGATGGGACTCTGTTGTTGCAGAGTCCCACTTTTTTTTGCCAATCCAATCGCACCAATATATTTAGTGGGTATGCCGTATCGGGTATGGATTGTTGGTGGATCTCAAATTAATCGGTTTTGGATAAAAATTCACAATTTTTTATGAAAATGTCATGAAGCTAAATCGTTTATACTGTATAATATTGTAAATCCAAGTTATTAGGAGGATCCTATGCGACGTGGACGAATATTCATTTACTTGGCTCTTATTATTATCATCGGGGTTGCTGGAGCAGCACTGTATCTTTGGCGCCGCACGGTTGCTTCAAACCCGCCAGTAACAGCACAAACAACTCCACAGGTTCGTTACGTCGGGATCATAACGGCCGGGCAAAATATTAATCCAGGCACTGTTATTTCCGAATCTATGTTGAGCTCAATTCAAATCCCCGAAGATAAACTTGTACAGGGACTTTTTACGAATAAAGCTGACTTGGTGAGTAAATATGCCAAGTACGTAATCCTACAAGGGGTCCCAATCACGGATTCAATGATCTCAACATCACCGGGGAATGTCAATTTACCCGGTTCGCCATGGGCCCCACTCATTCCTCAAGGTCTAGCAGCCGTTTCGATTCCCGTATCCCGCCTTTCTTCTGCGGCCTTTAGCATCCGAGATGGGGATTATGTCGATGTGATTGTTACCATGCTTCTGGTGGATGTCGATCCTGCATTGCAGACCTCATTACCAAATAAGTTGGCGACACTTGAGGAAAGTGCTCCTACAAATGGAGCACAATCGACAATCGCCGGGCTGATAAAAATTTCGGCCGGGGACGTTCCGCAAGGCCATTTTCAAGTGGATCAGGTTCCGACCGATCCGGTTTCTAACATGATGCTGTACGTTATACCGTCTGAGCAGCAACGCCCCCGTCTGGTTACGCAGATGATCATGCAAAATATCCAGGTTTTGCACATGGGGTCTTTCACCCTGCCCGGCGAAGCTGTAGCTGATCAATCAGTCACACCCGGAAAATCAACTCCTACCCCGCAACCTGCAAACCAACCGCAAGCTACTCCTGTTGTTGTCCGACCGGATATCATCACTGTAATGGTAAGTCCTCAGGATGCTGTCACATTGACGTACTTGATATATAGCGGAGCAAATATCAACTTGGCTTTACGAAATCCGAATGATCAAACGGCCATTTCTCAGCCAGATGCCGCAACCTTGGAATATCTGTTGACACAATATAACATCCCTGTCCCGGCAAAATTGCCATATTCTTTACAGCCACGAACTGATATTTTGCAGCAGCCCAAGTTGCCGAATGACACAACAACTCCTTAAAGCACTGTATCGGTCTATGGTTGGGATTGAATTAACGGACCGGCTCGTGGAGAATCTGGATGGCTGATGCAATTAAGTTTCGCGTGTTGATCGTTGATGATATCGCAGAAACGCGCGAAAACATACGAAAGCTTTTGCAGTTCGAAGCAGATATTGAAGTCGTCGCTGTTGCCCGAACTGGAAAAGAGGCCATCCAGCTTACTCAAGAGACAAATCCGGATGTTGTCTTGATGGACATTAATATGCCTGATATGGACGGTATCGCTGCAACCGAAATTATCAGGCAAAAGGTGCCATTCGTTGAAGTGGTTATCCTTTCGGTCCAGGGCGACCAAAATTACATGCGTAAAGCCATGTTGGTCGGTGCGCGGGATTTCCTGACAAAACCCCCTATGCCGGACGAATTGGTTGCCGCTATCCGGCGTGCTGGAAAAATGGCCCGGGAAGAACGTTCCAAGACTGCTCAAACATACATTGCAGCACCGAGCGGTGCTGGCTTTAATACCGCGACTGGCCAGAATACCAACGGGAAGATCATCATGTTCTATAGCCCGAAGGGCGGAACCGGTTGTACTACCCTGGCGGTAAATGTCGCTGTGGCGCTTTGCAACGACGAGACACGTGTCATTGTGGTGGACGCAAATCTGCAATTCGGGGATGTTGCTCTTTTCTTGAACGAACAGGGGAAAAACACGATCCTTGATCTCACTCCTCGCGTCGATGAACTGGATCCGAATATCGTTGATGAAGTTGTTATCAAGCACGCTGGGTCTGGAGTCCACATCCTGGCATCTCCATCCCGCCCCGAACATGGGGAGAACGTCAACCCGGAACAATTCACAAAGATGCTGCGTTATTTGCGCCAGTTATACGCCTACATTGTGGTGGACACAAGTTCATACTTAAATGATATTACCTTGTCAGTACTGGATGTCGCTGAGACGGTTGTGTTGGTGACCGTCCAGGATATACCCTCCATAAAAAATGACCGCCTATTCATTGACCTCTTATTATCATTGACCATTCCGATCGATAAAATTGCGCTCGTCATGAACAAGTTCGATAAGCGCATTGCTATTTTGCCTGAAAAGATTAGTGAGAATTTAAAGCAAGCCATCGTGGCTGTTATCCCGCTTGATGAACGGACTGTCATTCCGTCGGTCAATCGTGGCATACCATTCATGATTGATAATAAGACCCAGCCAGCTGCAAGGGGTGTATACGCGCTGGTTGAAGCACTTCGGGCAAGATTTATAAAAGTGGAAATTGATGAGCCGGAGAAGACAATTAAACGGTAGATCCTGAGTTAGGAGGTCGTGATGTCTTTATTAAAAAGGATTGAGCAGGGACAGGGAAATTCAGCCGAACAATCAACTGGTACGCCTTCAACACCCAGTGGCGATGGGTCACGTTTGTCTTCTTTACAAGCTCGACGGGTCAGCGCTCCAAGTTCAGCGCCACAGGCGGGGACTTATTTCGATTTGAAGACCCGCGTCCAAAACCAGCTTCTGGCTGAGTTGGACCCTTCGATGGATATAACCAAAACAGAAGATGTTCGTAAATCTATCCAGGCGTTGTTCGAACAAATTCTGAGTGAAGAAAGTATTGTACTTTCTCGGCCAGAGCGGGCGCGTCTGTTCGAACAAATTTCAGCCGAGATCTTGGGATTGGGTCCTTTGCAACCTTTGCTGGATGACGAATCAATTACCGAAATCATGGTGAACGGTGCAAAGAATATCTATGTTGAGCGCAAGGGAAGAATCCATCGTGTACCTGTAACTTTCGAGAGTGACGATCACGTAATGCGCATCATTGATCGTATCGTAGCGCCTTTGGGCCGCCGAATTGACGAGTCCAGCCCATATGTCGATGCACGTCTTGCAGATGGTTCTCGTGTAAACGCTGTCATTCCACCGATTTCCCTGGTAGGCCCGACACTTACCATCCGTAAATTTGCCAAAGTTCCGATCACTCTCGAACAGTTGGTCCAGTTTGGAACACTTACGCCGGAATCTTTACAATTTCTAAAAGCATGTGTCGAATCCCGATTAAATATCGTTATCTCTGGTGGTACAGGTTCTGGAAAAACCACCTTGTTGAATATCCTATCCACTTTCATCCCAAGTGACGAGCGTATCCTTACGATTGAAAATGCCGCCGAATTGCAGCTACGCCAGGAACATGTTGTCACTCTCGAGTCTCGCCCAGCTAACATTGAAGGTCGCGGGGAAATAACCATCCGAATGCTGGTCGTGAACGCCCTCCGCATGCGTCCTGACCGGATCATCGTTGGTGAAATCCGTGATGATGCCGCATTGGATATGTTGCAGGCCATGAATACCGGTCATGATGGCTCTATGACTACCTTGCACTCGAACTCCCCGCGGGATACCTTGTCACGTTTGGAAACTATGACCTTGATGGCTGGCATGGAATTACCCGTTCGTGCCATTCGAGAACAAGTTTCTTCGGCCATCAACCTCGTAGTTCATCAGGAACGCATGCGCGATGGCTCTCGCCGGGTGACGAACATTACCGAGGTGGCTGGCATGGAAGGCGATGTCATCACCATGATGGATCTTTTTGTATTTGAACAGACTGGTTTCGAAAATGGCAAAGTACTCGGCCGATTGCGGCCCTCCGGTCTTAGGCCTAAATTCATGGATAAAATTGAAGCCAGTGGGATTCACCTGCCTCCATCGATCTTTGGTGTTGGTAGCAGGCAAAGATATTAGAAGAATTAACGCTATGCTTGTTTGTAAAGGTGATAGATGATTACTTTACTTATAATTGGAGGTGGAGTCGCTGTTGTTCTCTTTGTTGTGGGGATTCTTATGTCGGTTTTTGGTGAGAGAACATTGGTGGATGACCGCCTTAACAAATATCTGGAAGAAGAGCAGAAGGGCGATGCTGATCCTGAAACAAGAAGAGCGCTAACCGATTGGGTAAATAGACGCGTCGAAAAATCAAGCTTTGGCGATCGGATTGCCCGAGATCTGGCACGCGCAGATCTAAAAATTAAGCCTGGTGAATATTTGGCGCTGTATGTCATTGCAATTTTGGGGGTCTCCTTGATCGCCTATCTGGCAGGGGGTAGGCTTGTTCTTTCTGCTGTGATCGGTGCCGGAATCGGCGCTATCCTTCCAGGGGTTTACGTCCGAAGGCAAAAATCGAAGAGGTTGGTCCATTTTAATGATCAATTGCCCGATATGCTCAACCTGGTTGTAAATGGCCTGCGGGCCGGCTATTCGACCTTACAAGCTATGGAGGCAGTAAGTAAAGAGTTGCCATCCCCTATCAGTGACGAGTTTAGGCGGGTCGTACAGGAAATGCAGTTGGGCATTCCCATGGAGAAGGCGCTGGATAATCTACTGCGCCGGATCCCTAGCGAGGACCTGGATTTTGTAGTAACAGCCATCAATGTTCAGCGTGAAGTGGGTGGTAATCTGGCTGAGATTATGGATGTAATAACCTATACGATCCGCGAGCGTATCCGGATCAAAGGTGAGATTCGTGCATTAACAGCCCAGGCAGTTTATTCGGGCCGCGCTCTTGCTCTAATGCCAGTCGGCCTTCTTTGTATCCTTTGGTTCTTAAACCGGTCCTATGTAATGGAATTCTTTAATAAACCCAATGCATTGTGCGGAGGAATCGCCTTGGGTCTTGCAGGTATACTAATTATTTCTGGATATTTTGTGATGGTTCGCATAGGAAACGTAGAGGTGTAACATGCTTACTATAATAATTATTGTAGTAGTCCTTGTAGTAGCCATCATTGCCGTTTTGCTTGTTGCCGCTGGTATTCGGAAGTCGAGATCCGTCATAGATGACCCCCTGGCAGCTCGCTTGGCCGAATATAGCCAGCGTGGAGAGTCAGTGTCTCTTGAAGAAATCGAGCTCGCACAACCATTTTCCGAACGAGTTATCTTACCGATTTTTCGTCGTCTGGGTGACTTATCGATCCGTTTTACCCCTCAACATGTACTTGAGTCCACTCGAAGGAAATTGGAATTAGCGGGAAACCCCGGAAGGATGGATGCCTCCACCTTTCTATTCTTGCATTTTGTGGCAGCATTTGTTCTTGGGGGCCTGGTGTTTGTGCTTACTTTATTCTCACATACTTATGGATTACCGATCAAGTTATTGATCGTATTGGTTTTTACCGTTCTGGGTTATTTCCTTCCGGACCTCCTGGTCAAGAGCAAGACCGACCGTAGACAAAAACAAGTTCGGAAAGCCATGCCGGATGCCCTTGACCTGTTGACTATTTGTGTGGAAGCCGGACTGGGTTTCGACGCAGCCATGTCAAAAGTTCATGAGAAGTGGGATAACGAACTTGCAATGGCCTTTGGCCGCGTGATCAGGGAAATCCAACTTGGAAAACTTCGCCGGGATGCCTTGCGTGATATGGCTGAAAGGCTTGGTTTGGCTGAGATGACCAGTTTTGTTGCCGCGGTCATCCAATCCGAGATGTTGGGCGTCAGCATGGCAAAGGTCTTGCGTATTCAATCAGATCAGATGCGTGTCAGGCGCCGCCAACACGCTGAGGAAGAAGCTCATAAGGCGCCAATAAAAATGATCTTCCCGATGGGCCTTTTGATCTTTCCTGCTCTTATGATTGTTCTCCTTACGCCGGCTGCTTTAAGAATGGCAGGATCCTTAAAATATTTCCAGTAAGGCTACTGAGAGGCCGTGATCCGGACCTATCAGCTCAATCACTGGTTATGGGGTAGTCTGGACTGGCTTTTTCCGCCGGTCTGTGGGGGTTGTAACCGGACGGGATCCCGCTGGTGTCCGGATTGCCAGGAACGGGTTAGGCCGGTTCCCGAGCCGATTTGCAGGGTTTGCGGGGCCCTGCTTATTCGTCCAGGTTTATGCTCCACATGTAACAAATCACATCCTCCATACGAGATGATGCGCTCTTGGGTGGTCTTTGAAGGGCCAATTCGTCTTGCAATCCACTCTCTGAAATATAAGCAAAATTTAGCTCTCGGGGATACTTTTGCTCAATATCTTGCAGAATATGTAAGAGAATTGGGCTGGCAGGCAGATTTGGTCGTACCTGTCCCGTTAGGCCGGCAAAGGCTAAAAGAACGCGGCTATAACCAGGCCGGGCTCCTCGCGAAGCCCCTGTCAGGCCGGATGGGTTGGAAATTCTCAAACCAGGTATTGGTTCGCGCCCGGGAAACACGTACACAGGTGGGGCTTTCGCCAGTTGAAAGAAAAGCGAATATTGCAGGCGCATTTCGTGCCGATCCGGGCTGGGTAGCTGGTAAATCGATTTTATTGATGGATGATGTTGCCACTACCGGTTCTACATTGGAGGCTTGTTCCGATGCTCTTGTAAAGGCTGGAGCAAAGACGGTATATGCACTTTCTCTGGCAAAGGCATTGCCTCACCACGGATTCCAAATTGTTTGATAAAATCCAAATCTCACAAGGAGAAAACTATGACAATGAAAGTAGATATCTTCGCCCGGAATTTGGAATTGGATGACCGAATCAAAGATTATGTCACCAAGAAAGCTTCCAAATTGGATCGTTATCTAAACGATGTTGAACAGGTAAAGGTCGATTTGGAATATCTCAAGTCGGCGCGTAGTGCTACGGATCGGTACATCTCCCAAATCACCGTACGCGGCAAGCGTGCGTTGCTCCGTGTCGAAGAACGTTCCGATGAGTTGACTGCTGCCTTTGATCAAACGATCGATAAAATGCAGCGCAAGTTGGAGCGTTACAAGGGGAAACATTACCATGGGCGCGGTGACGGCCGTTCAGTCGTCGAAGTGATCGCGTTGCCGGAAAAAGATGAAAACGAGGAGCCCCTCAGCGTCATCTCCCGGCGTAAGACTTTTGATCTGATCCCAATGAGCGAGGCCGAGGCCTTGGAACAGATGAAATTGCTCGGTCATGATAATTTCTTCATATTTTTCAATGCCGAGACCGATACGATCAGCGTACTTTATCGCCGTCGCGACGAAACCTATGGATTGATCGAGCCGAAAGTCCGCTAAGCTCATTCTCTGCATCCCACTGACCCGGGAATTCCCCGGGTCAGTTTTAAAATAAGAGGCCTATGGAACAGCTTGAGTTTGACGATAACTTGATGGATGAAAGATTGATGCAAGACAGAGTTAATTCACCTGAGATACAGGCAGCCGTTTTGCAAATTCTTCATGCAGTGGGCGAGGATCCCGCTCGTGACGGTTTAAAACGTACTCCTGAGCGAGTCGCTCGCATGTATGCAGAATTGTTGGCTGGTTATACCACTGACCCCATGGTGGTTCTAAATGATGCCATCTTCGAAGTTAAATACGATGAGATGGTCATCGTCCGCGATATTGAATTCTACAGTCTCTGTGAGCACCATCTCTTACCTTTCATGGGACGTGTCCATGTGGCTTACATCCCGGACGGAAAGGTTATTGGCCTTTCTAAAATACCTCGCATGGTGGATATTTTTGCCCGTCGATTGCAGGTCCAGGAACGCATGACACGTCAGATTGCAGACCTCATCCGTGATTTGCTTCACCCACAAGGGGTCGGAGTCGTGGTTGAAGCCTTGCACTTGTGCATGATGATGCGCGGCGTACAAAAACACAATGCACGTATGACCACCTCGGCGATGCATGGTGCTTTTCGAGCCAACCTTGCAACCCGCCAGGAGTTCCTGGAAAACATCGGACGGGGTGCTTCACCGCTCCAGATCTAAACTGTCAGTCAAGACCTGCCCGTATTAAACAGGAAGAGTGAAGTGCAAATATTGTTCTAAAACAGTTGCGCGGAAACCATTTTTGTTCTACACTATTGTTAATGACAAAAGCAGTATAGACAATGATTTCCTTGCCAGGTAGCCATGCAAAAATCTCCTTTCACTTTCGTTGGTGTTGACCCGACTGCGGGCAGGCATCCATTCACCTTCGCAGCTTTGAACCAGGATCGTCAGTTGGTTGCCTTGTCAGCCGGGGGTGTCGATGAATTATTCGCCTTTCTAACCGGGAACCAGGCAACCATGGTGGCGGTCAATGCTCCACCGCGCCCAAACCATGGCCTGGTTCGCCAAAAATTGGAAAACCAGAAAGTCGCTCCCGGTCAATTACGCGGATCCGATATGCGTGTTGCGGAAAGCGAACTGCGTGAACGCGGCATTTACGTTTTGCCAACTCCGGCCCGTACAGAGGCCTGTCCCGCTTGGATGCAGATGGGTTTTGATTTATACCGGCGCCTGGAAGAAGGCGGATTCAAGCAATATCCTTCTGAACAAGCCTCACTCCAATGGCTGGAAACTCATCCCCATGCAGCCTTCTGTGCCTTGCTTGGCCAATTGCCGCTCCCCAAGCCAACCTTGGAAGGCCGCCTTCAACGCCAGATTGCTCTGTATGAACAGGGATTAGGAATAAAAGATCCGATGGAGTTTTTTGAGGAGATCACCCGCCATAAACTGTTGCATGGCATCCTCCCGGTGGAACTGATTTATGCTGCTGAAGAATTGGACACCTTGATGGCAGCCTATCTGGCCTTTTGCGTGGTCAATTGTCCGCAGGAAGTGGTTTTGATTGGAGATAACCTGGAGGGGCAGATCGCGTTGCCGGTGGCGGATTTAAAGGCGCGCTATAGCTAGATTCCAATAGTTCGAGAAGGGAATGGTTCAACCTTGGGGGTTGTAACCGGGTTGGTTTCAAATCCGTATGTATCTTTTTGGCAACTTGCTCATCCAAGTAGTTGTATTATGAACTTATCCGAAAAATAATCAAGAACTGCATTTTGAATGGATGCGTCGAAGCCGGACCCACTCAAAATGCGAACTTCTCCTGAATTTTCGGACAGAAAAATAAGGTTCGAAAAAATCTTTTTATTATTGGAGATGAAAACATGGAAATGATCATTGATTTTCCTGGCAGTTCGCGCGTGGATGCCCATTTTGGTTCTTTTACAGTTGCGACGGACCAGCCGCCGGTCGCCTCTGCTCCCAGCCCTTTTGAAGTGTTCCTTTCATCCATCGGGACTTGTGCCGGTATATATGTTCTGGGTTTTTGTAAACAGCGTAATCTCCCAACTGAAGGCATTCGTATAGTCGAGCGCATTGATCATAGCCGCTTGACGGGCATGGTTGAAACGATTGGCCTGGAGATCCAGGTTCCGGAAGGATTTCCTGAAAAATATCGCGATTCATTGATCCGTTCGGCGGAATTGTGCGCCGTCAAGAAACACCTTGAAAAACCACCCAGGTTTGATATAACTACCAAAGTTGTGTAGGCTTTTTAAAGCATTAAGGGTAACGGTATGGGCTTTTTGAGCTTTATTTTTGGTGAATCAGTTCCGACGCTTACTGCACTTGAGTTGCAGGAGAAACTTAAGAATGGAAATAAGCCGTTTGTGCTGGATGTGCGCCAACCGGAGGAATTCCGGTTGGGTCATATTCCTGGCGCGAAATTAATCCCGCTCGGTGATCTGAGCCGGCGCATTAAGGAAGTACCCATCAAACGTGAGATCGTGTGTATCTGCGCCACCGGTCATCGCAGTATTCCGGCAGTACACAAATTGATGGCTGCCGGGTATACTGCCAGCAGTATGAAAAACGGGATGATTTCCTGGCATCTGGCGAAGTTGCCCACCCTTAGAGGGCTGTGATCACTTGAGAGTGGTGAGATCGGGTGGTAATTGCTATTCAGGAGCGCATTCATGCATGAAAAACGGTTTGAAGGGAATATCGACCGGCTGCGAGCACCCGAGAGGATAGTAAGGCTGGAGGTCGATCGCGTCGTGGATCTGTGCCTCGAAGGTGAGCCGGCTGTATCCGTTCTCGATGTTGGCATGGGCACTGGCTTGTTCGCCGGGGCATTCTCAAGGCGCGCTATGGCAGTTTCGGGAATAGATACTAATCCGGAGATGGTGATCGCTTCTCGTTCCTATGTACCTGATGGGAATTTTCAAGAAGGGATTGCCGAGGCGTTGCCTTATCCGGATCGCAGCTTCGATCTGGTATTCCTTGGCCTGCTTCTACATGAATCGGATGAGCCCCTTAAGACTTTAACTGAGGCCCGCCGGGTTTCTGGAAAGCGGGTTTGCATCCTTGAGTGGCCATATCGGGAACAGCCCTTCGGGCCGCCGCTCGCCCATCGATTGGATCCTGAAGTCCTGATCGGCCTATTTAATAAGGCCGGGTTTCGGAAATGGAAGGTTGTTGAGCTTACCAATACAAGCTTTTATCGGCTGGAAATTTAATGGATTGTAAATCTTAGCAAGGCTTACAAATCCTTGCTTTGACGGCGTTCTTTGGGCGACATCCCTAAGGAGTCGCCTCCGGGCAATAAGGTGACTGTAAAGTAAGGATGGGGAAAATAGCACTGTGACAATTTCATACTGGACCGAAAATTTTGCCAATTATTTCAAAGGTTTTCAAATCTTTGAATGGAATATCCTTGCTAATATATGATTAGGAATTGTTGTCTGGATAGTAATTCTGAAACGAAAAGTAATTAAAATTCGAGAGGCTTGATAGGATGTCGAAAAAAACGGTTTTGCTTGGAAGCATCTTTGTTTTCTTGGTTGCCGTGGTTGGTCTCATGCTGTGGCGTTCACACATTATGGGGCCAGGCGCACGTGTTACCGCCGGTGGCCTGGTGGCGGTATCAGCAAATGGAACCCCAATGCCAGTACCGGTTGCATTGGCTGCGGCGGGACCACTGTCTGAAAACCCTGCGATTCAAGAGTCTGGCGGCCAGCTTGTTTCCTTGGGGTTGGATCCATACCCACCCAGTGTAACAAAACCCGGCAATTTTGAGGTCATACTGACGGATACGTCTGGAAAGGCAGTCTCAGATGCCACCATCAGCCTGGATTTGACTATGCCCGGCATGTACATGCCTCCCAATCAATTGAATATGCAATCCTCTGGGGAAGGTAAATATCACGCCACTGGCCGCTTTACCATGCGCGGTCCATGGCGCATTGAGGTCATCATCTCTGTGGGTGGCCAATCGCATTCGGTATTTTTTGACGTATGGCTATAACTGACTTGCTCCTCGGCAATCTGGCCCTCGCCTTTGTAACTGGCTTGATCAGCAGTTTCGGGCACTGCCTGGGCATGTGTGGCGGGATCGTGGCGATCTATTCGGCGCGCCAGTCTGCTAGGACTGCCGAGCTGGGCATTAAACCCGGCCTGCTTGCTCGCATCGCCAGTCTTATGCCTCTGCATCTGGGCCGCATTACAACTTACATGTTGATCGGTGCATTGATCGGGCTGGCCGGCTCGTTGCTCGATCAGGCCAGTGGGATGTTGGGCTGGCAGGGCGCCTTTTCGATCCTGGTTGGTATCGCCATGCTCCTGGTCTCGCTTAGCTTGTTGGGAGTTCTCCCGCCCATCGAAATGGCGCTCGCTTCCCTGACAAAAGGCAGTTCTCCCATGGGGCGCATGCGCGGGCTTTTTGGCAAGCATAGTCTCCTTTCAACCTTGGCGCTGGGCATGTTGTGGGGCCTCTTGCCTTGTGGGTTGGTGTTCGCCATGCTTGTGCTGGCGGCTCGCACCCAGACAATTTGGGGCGGCGGTCTTACCATGCTTGCTTTTGGTCTGGGAACGATACCCACCTTATTGGGCTTTGGGCTGGCTGCCAACCTGCTGAGTCCCAAACTGCGTGGACGCTTGCAGGTTTTTGCTGCGCTGTTGATTATGCTTTTTGCAGTCCAGACCATTCTTCGTGGACTGGCAGTTGCCAATCTGATTCCATCATTAATAATAGGACCGGTGATGTTATGGTAGAAACCATCAAATGTGACCATTGTGGTGCAGACGCCAGGCATGTTATCACAAAAGAATTCGACGGCAAGCTGATGAATTTTTGCTGCCGTGGTTGTCTGGGTGTGTATGAGATTATGCGCGAAGAGAACTTGCACCATCAAAATAAACCCGGGGTAGGCGAGAAGGAATCGAAAGAAAAAGTCTAATAAGCGATTGGTGCGAGTAGTCATATTTATAAAACACTTCCTCCTCATGAGACATGCCATCCGGGCCAGGATGGCATGTCTTCAATAAATTTAATTATGCTTCTTTCATGTTATTACTGAGAAAGAGAAATCACCCACACTTATTAATACTTAGCTCAGGATTAAGCGTGACCGCTTGAAGCTTGCAAATGCAATACCGATTAGGATCA
>JADGQB010000211.1 GCA_017882145.1 Anaerolineales bacterium | reverse complement strand
ACCCTCTGATTATAGAACTATTGTTCTTTTCTGACAAGGGTTTTGAGAAAATTGCCGGGCTTTAATTGGATAGGTTTTACGTTCACCGCGCGGCTCTCAGCTGTAAATAGTACTTAAGTGTAATTACACTTTATATTACCTTAATTATCCAATTGTAGTAAAATTAACATTGTTAGTAACGCTAAAGTTCACTTTATGCGCATTACTTAAATCACTAAAGGTGATCCAATAAGCACTTTCTGAAGATAATCTTGGTCGAAGCGGTATGAACTCTATCAAGTTTGAGTTACCAGATCCCCAAATCCAGGAAACACTCAAAAAGTTGGGCCTCCCGGATGAATCAAAAAGGCTCCAGGCCCGCCGGTCGTTGGAAGCCGAGGGTAAGAAAGCTGTCTTGATTTTAGTTGTCCTTGGTCCGCGGTCCTCGTCCGCGGTCTTCAGTCTATCTACACATCTGGTTTCTGCAATTTGGCCGTCTTCTTGGCGATGTAATCCGCAAACACGTAGGTGCCATCCAATAACTGCGCCCATCTATTTTCAATTCTCACAACATGCAAAGCTTCACCTTTGGATGCAAACCGCACCAGGCTGCCTGAAACGGACGGCTCAGCCCGTACTACGATCCGGTCGTCAAGCACCACGTAATCAACAACATCCGACGGGACGGGGTTCGGAGGCAGCGGCAGGGTGGCGGATGGAGCTGTGACTCGCCTTTTCGCCAGGTAACCGGCGTATACAAAAGTGCCATCCGTGATCTGCGCCCAATCATTTTCAATTTTCACGACCGGCAGGACTTCGTCCAGGTAGGCCAGGCGCACAAAGGCGCCCTCGGAGGAAGGCTCGGCACGCACACTCACTTCCTGATAGATAACCACATACTTTTCAACCGCAGGCGGAGGCGCTTTGATATTCCGGAATTCATTGGAACGGATCTCATCTATGAAAGCGCCCGAGAAAACGCTCAGGTCCATCGGCAGTGTCCGACCGGCCTTATCGTACGTGCCTGGCAGTAAGCAGGCGCCGCCTGTAAATTGGTGCCCAACCACCCGCTCGGGCTTTTGGCCCACCGACAGGAGGATATCGTAACCCGGCATCCAGTTCGCTTTAAGCTGCTTCCAGGTCATTCGGGTGGGCTGGACCGGCTGCCAGCCGAAATGCATCACCCAGGCGCGATACTGTGGAAGCCAGCGGTCCATATTCGCCGCCCAGGTGGAGATGAACGCCCGGTTCGTAAACACTCCGCACTGCGGGATTTGGCTGTGCAGGCGGCGCATAAAATTCTCGAAGTGCAAACTGATATCGCCGGGCAGGCCGGCCGGAATACTGCTGGTGGGGATTATTTTGCCCACGGCTGACTGCCAGGCTTTCCAGTCAGTCCACCACTGCTCCTGATCGACCCAGATCCATTTAATGGGCAGGTCTTCCGTTCGCAGTACGTGCACCAGCCAATCAGCCTGTTCAATCGGGTCCTGGGTGAGATCGTCCCAGTAGTAGGCCTGCAGGACGTGCGCGCCGTGGCTGGCAACTTCCTGGCACTGCTGGCGGCTGACCGGTGAGAGGGTCTTCCCGCCGCCGGCATCCAGGGTCGGATACAACCCCACCACTACCGAGGCGCAGCCGGCCTCCTCAAATTCCCTGGCGTTGATATGATCGACCGCCGAGGAGATGCCCGGTACAAGCACAGGGTCAGTAATTTTCATCAAGCCTTCCGGATGTAATCTGCGAACACAAAATTACCTTCCACCAGTTTCGCCCAACCGTTATCGACACTCACCACGTGCAGCACTTCGTCCTTTACTGCAAAGCGCACCCAGGAGGAGGTCGAGTCAGGTTTCGCCCGTACGTTGATGCGCGCGTACTGCACCACATAATCCACGGCGGTGGGGGTGGGGGCCGGTGTGGGAGTTGGCGGTGGGGTTGGGCTGGGAGCCGGGTTGGAGCTTGCCGGACCGATGTAATCTGCAGATACATAAGTGCCGTCCGTCATCTGCGCCCAGGCATTTTCAATCTTCACCACGTGCAGCACTTCATCCTTGACGGCAAACCGGATCCAGGTGGAGGACGAAGACGGTTGGCCGCGAACGTTGATGCGGGCGTACAACACTACGTAATCCACCGCCGCTGGCGCTGGCGTAGGAGTCGGAGCCGGAGTTGGTGTGGGCGTCGGGGGTGGGGCGCTAGTAGGTGGGACGGTGGGAGGGGCGGCGGCTGGGACCGGGCTGATATAGCCCGCGAAGATATACGTTCCATCCAACAACTGTGCCCAGCCGTTTTCGATCTTCACAACCTTCAATGTTTCGTCCTTCACGGCGAAGCGCACCCAGGGACCATCCGAGGAGGAGTTGGTGCGCACGTTGACGCGTGCGTAGATGACCACGTAATCATTGGTAGCTGGCTGCGGGACCGGTGTGGGAGTCGGGGTTGGGACCGGGATGGGAGTCGGGACCGGCACATCGCTCAGGTTGTTCGAGCGGATCTCTTCAAGGAAGGCTTTCGAGAACATGTTGAGATCCAGGGGCAGCGCTCCACCCATTTTGTTATACGAACCCGGCAGGATGCAGGCGTCCCCGGTGAACTGGTGGCCCACCACCTTGTCGGGTTTCTGGCCGGCCGACAGGATGAATTCGTAATCCGGCAGCCAGCCTTCCTTGAGCTGCGCCCAGGTCATGACGGTTGACTCTTTGGGCTGGCGTCCATAGTGCGGCACCCAGGCGCGGTACTGCGGCAGCCAGGCATCCATCCCGGCTGCCCAGCTGGTGACAAAGCCTTTATTGGTGTACACACCGCTTTGGTCGACCTGGGCATGCAAATGGCGATTAAATTTCTCGAAGTGGGAGCTGATATTGGCGGGCGGGGCAAACGGGACGCTGCTCATCGGGATCTTGTGACCGATGGCCTGCTGCCATAAGGTCCAATCCGTCCACCACTGTTCCTGGTCGATCCAGATCCACTTGATCGGCAGGCCTTCCGTGCGCAGGATATGGATCAGCCAATCCGCCTGTTTGATCGGGTCCTGGGTGATGTCGTCCCAGAAGTAGGCTTGCAGCACCAGCGAGCTGTGCGTGGCGACTTCCAGGCACTGCTGGCGGGAGGTGGGCGAGAGTACTTTTTTGCCGCTGCCATCAATGCTTGCATACAGCCCCACTACCACCGAGCCGCAGCCGGCCGCTTCGAATTCCTTGGCGTTGATATGGTCGCACCACGAGCTGACATCCGGAGCAAGCACAGGGTCAAGTATTTTCATTTACGTCAACCTCCTGAATAACCTTCAACTGGCTTGACCATAAGCGCCAATGGCAGGAAACCAGCCAGAAATGTGCTTTTATTCACACTCTGCTGGATTCTATTATACTCACTTTGGAATTGCCACCCTATTTATCCCCCAATTTTTGCAACTATTTGCAATTCTCAAGCACCCATTGAGGCTTCGTCAATGCTATCTCAAAGTCATATTTTGCAACGAGAATTCAAATGGTTTCTTATTCGCGACATGGGCTCATTGGTTACATTCGGGTTGAGTCTTTCCTCCACTATATAAGATTAGATTTCTACAATAATCTTTGAGAATTCCCGAATGGAAGATATTTTCCCATTTGACCAATCATCATTTTATATGCTAAACTGACTCATACAGAAATATCCCACCGGATGGTCTGCCTGGGCAAGAAAAAAAATGACAAGATTGTCCCGCCGTGAATTTCTGGCTGTCTGCGCCAGTGCGTCTGCCGTGGTATTGGATCCATGGTTCAAGGCAGTTCCCCCTCGCCGGGCAGCCAGCCAGTCGCTCCCTTCGGTCAGCGTGGCCGAAGGGAAGAACGAAGATACTCCCGCCCTGATCTTGCAGTCCGCCCTGGCAGGCCTGGGCGGCATGGAACGGTTCGTAAAATCCGGTCAAACGGTGGCCATCAAGCCCAACGCCACCTGGGCTTACGCTCCAAATACCGCTTCATCCACCGATCCGGATTTCCTGACGGCTGTCATCCAGGCCGTCCAGGCGGCCGGAGCAGGCCGCATCATCGTCATGGATCACTGTTCCATCGAGCCCGGTGCGGATGAAGCCTTGCGGGTCAACGGGATCGGCAAGTTGGTCAAGGATTTGGGGGTCGAGCACGTTTTCCCCGACCGTTTCAATGCACCGCCTTCCACATATACGAAGATCGATCTACCGCACGGACTGGCCAACCAGAATATCGGGGTGATCAAGGCAGCCGTGGAGGCTGACGTGCGTATCAACCTGGCAGTTGCCAAGACCCATAACGTGGCCAGGTTCACCATGTGCCTCAAGCACATGATGGGCTTTCTTTCACAGCCCGGCCTGTTACATTCCAATCTTGAACAGGGGATTGCCGATCTGAGCACCGCCTCTGCCCTGCAGGCTCAGTTGCACATCCTCGAAGCCATCCGTGTGCGCATTCCCTCCGGCAGTTATCCCACCTGCGCCGGTCCCGAGACCGATATCACCAATCCAAACGTGGTCGCCCGGCGCAACAAGGTTATTGCCGGGGTTGACCCGGTCCTGATCGATGCTTTCGGTTGTATCGATCTGTTCAATATCCAACCGCAGGAATTAACCCATGTTCTGCGTGCGCACGAAAGCGGCTGCGGGGATCTGGATGTGGAAGCCGCCCTGGCAGATGGGCGCATACGGCGCTTCACGGTTGGCGAACCGCTTCCGGTCGCCACCCCGCTTGCCGGCGCGACCGCCGTCGCTGCAGTGCAGCCCACCCTCTCAAAACCCACCGCGGTCAATCTGCCGCCTTCTGGAGCGGTTGCGCTTCCATCCGGCACTTCCCCACTGGGCGGGACGAACTGCTCCCCTTCCGACCAGTTGATCTCCGCCAACTCCCTCTTGAATACAGCCTTTATTCCGGCCGCACTGGTTGTGGGTGGCCTTGGCCTGGCGGTTCTTACCCGCATGCGCCGCAGGCTTCCGAAGGCTGGCCAGGAGAGCGGTGACCCGCCTGCACAATCTGGTTCAACCGACCCCGGAGAAAAGCATGGCCAGGACTAAACGCCGTTCGGGTGGATTTTCTGACCGCCTGGCTCGCCGCCTGGTCCAGTGGGGCTTTTTATTCCTCTTTCTCTTCCCCTTCCTGCCTCTGATCTATGAACGCCTGGCCTTCGAATCTGCCGGCGGGTACACTTCGTGGCTGCTGGCTTGGGACCCCTTGCTGGCCTTGGGGAATTTGCTGAACAGGAATTTATCCGCCCTGATCATCGGCGCGCCGCTTTTCCTGTTGGCGCTCAGCCTGGTTTTTGGCCGCTCCTTTTGCGGGTGGGTTTGCCCGCTTGGAACCATGCTGGACCTTGTGCAGCCGCTGGCCTTTTGGCGCCGGAAAAGATCCTCCAAACGCAGCCGGGAGAATGGCACGCGCAACAACCGCTTGCGCTATTTAATCCTGGCGCTCGTCTTGGGGGGGTCGCTGCTTTCGATCAAATTGCTCGGGCTGCTCGATCCATTGATCATCTTCAGCCGCGCCGTTACGGCCGCCATGCTCGACCTGCTGGGCAGCCGGCAGGCTTTCGAGCGCGGCGGGCTGACCTACTTCTCACTCCTTTTCATTGCGATCCTGGTATTGGAATTTTGGCAGCCGCGTTTTTGGTGCCGGCACCTGTGTCCGCAGGGCGCCCTGCTCAGCCTGGTCAGCCGCTTCAGCCTGCTCAACCGGCGCGTCAGTCCCGCCTGCAGCAACTGCGGCCTGTGCAAACGCCTCTGCCCGATGGATGCCATTCCGCTGGATGAGCATGATACTGACTACAGCGATTGCACGTTTTGCCTGGAATGTGAATCAATTTGTCCCGTTCAGGGAACCAGTTTCAGGTTTGGTGGGCTGGCGCTGGCCTCCTGGCATCCTTCCATACGATCATTGCCTTCCGGCAAGCCTGACCACCGCCAGGGGAACTACGTTGCAGCTTCATCTGCCATTCCGGGGCGGCAGTTTTCCAGGCGCCAGTTTCTACAAGGCGTCGGCGCCGCCGCAGCCGGCCTGGCGATCATGCCGCTCACCACACTCGAAAAACGTCCCACTCCCCTGCGGCCTCCGGGAGCATTGCCCGAGGCCCAATTCCTGAAGGCCTGCATTGCCTGCCAGGAGTGTGTGCGTGTCTGCCCCACGCATGGCTTGCAGGCCGCCTTCCTGCAGACCGGCGCGGTTGGGATTGGCATGCCGGTGCTCGTACCGCGCTTGGGCGGCTGCGCATTGGGGGTCAGCTGCAACCAGCTTTGCAAGCAGGTCTGCCCGGTGGCTGCCATCCAACCGGTCAGGAAACAGGAACTCAAGATTGGCACCGCCCGCGTCGATCACGCTTTATGCCTGGCCTGGGACCAGGGCGTTAAATGCCTGGTGTGTGTGGAAGCCTGCCAGTACCAGGCCGCCATCCCCTACCAGGGCCGGGTGACGGTCGACAAGAATAAATGCGTCGGCTGCGGTTTCTGCGAGAGCGGCTGCCCCGTGCCGGGCAGCGCCATCCACGTTTTCTCCAAAGATCCCTCAACGGTATAAGAATACCGCCCCATCCTTCCCGATCAGCACCAGGTCGCTCCCCGCCGTAAGCGGCCCCTGCGTGATCCAATCCCCCGTATCCAGCTCACCCTCCAATTTTCCCGTCTGGCTGTCCACGGAAAACAGGTGCGCATCGCCGCGCGCCACCACGAACAACCGGTCCTTGAAATAGACCGGTGCGGCGGTGAGGGGATGGGCAAAGCTCAAACTCCAGCTTGGACTGCCATCCGAAAACCCCAGCGAGGCCAATACCAGCCCGCTGGAAGCCACGATGATCTGGTCGTTCAGTACCAGCGGAGTCGCGTAGACCGCATCCGGGGTCGAAAAGTGCCAGTATTCGCCGCCGGTCTCGGCATCCAGGGCATGAATGCGGCCATCGCCGGAACCG
>JADGQB010000210.1 GCA_017882145.1 Anaerolineales bacterium | reverse complement strand
GCCTGGCTGTGGCGGTTCAACGAGAAGCAGTGCGGCGGCGGCCCGCTGGTCTTCGATCACGGCTACCATCTGTTCTCGCTGGGCTATTACCTGGGCGGACCGGTCGAAAAAGTCTTCGCCTGGATCGATGAGACCCCGGTCAGGGAAGCCGGCGGGATCGTCAAGATCGATGCTCCGGCCATGATCATGTTCCAGTACAAGGCCTCTCACCGCTACGGCCAGTTGGATATCGAGCATACTCCCAGGATGCGCATCTTCTCGGAATACTACGCCGATGACGACCGGATCGAGATCATCGGCGATAAAGGCATGCTCTTCATTAACCGTTACACTGCCCGGACGGTCGACCTGCCCGAACTGCTGCTCTTCAAGGATGGCAAGACCACCCCAATCCCAATCGAAGGTGTCGAGTGGCACGACAGTTTCACCGCCTGCACACAGGATTTTATCGAGAAGCTGAAGTCAGGCGGCCAGCCGCGCCTGGATGGTCCGACCGGAAAAGCCGTGCTGCAGTTCACCCTGGCGGCCCTGCAATCGGCTGCCACCGGCCAGGAAGTCCGCCCGGACGAAGTTAAATAGATACAGAAAGGATCCTCAGATGATCAAAGAGATTTCCCGAAAAACCAAGCTCGGGTTCGGCGCAGGAGAGTTCAGCAGCAGTATTTTCTTCACCCTCACATCCTTCTGGTTGTTGAATTTCCTGACAGACGAAGTGCGCTTGAGCGCTGCCCTGGCTGGTTCGGCGCTGCTGGTTGGCAAAATCTGGGATGCTGTCATCGACCCGTTCATCGGCTATATTTCCGACCATACCCGCTCGCGTTGGGGCCGGCGGCGGCCATATATCCTGTTTTTCACCATCCCGTTCGGTATTGCATTCGTTCTGATGTTCCGCAACCCCGGGATCGCTTCCCAACCCGGCAAGTTCTGGTGGGCAATGCTGACCTATATTTTTTTCTGCACTGTTTACTCTTTCACTAACATCCCCTATAACTCCATTCTGCCGGAGATCAGTAAGGATTACAACGAACGCACCAACATTTCCGGATACAAACAGGCCTTCGCGGTCATCGGCACCATCCTCGGGGCGGGCGCGGCATTGCCGATCATGGCGCTCTTCGCATCCCGCACAGCCGGTTACGTCGGCATGGCAGCCATCTTTGGATTTCTGACAATTCTTTCCTTATTGGCAACTTTTTTCAGTGTCCGTGAACCCAAGCTGCTGGAGCAACCCAGGGGTGAGAGCATTCCCAAATCACTTAAAGATGTTTTCACCAACAAGCCCTTTGTATTACTGCTGACTGCCTGGTTTACCAACAGCACGGCCGTGGCTATCATGGAAGCCATGCTGATCTATTACTACAAATACATTTTCCGGGCGGAAGGTTCCGTGACCATGGCCATGATCATCCTGCTGGTGGTCACGATTGCCACCATCCCATTCTGGGTCTGGTTCGCCCGCAAGGTTAGCAAAAAAGTCGCATACGTGATCGGGATGGCGCTCACAGCGCTGGCGGTGATCCTGTTTGCCTTTACTGCCGACCGGCTAGGGCAGACCTTCGCGCTGGTTTATATGGTATTGGCCGGGTTTGGGTTCTCTTCACATTACGTGTTGCCCTGGTCAATGGCCCCCGATA
The DNA here is from genome assembly GCA_017882145.1 of Anaerolineales bacterium. GTDB lineage: Bacteria > Chloroflexota > Anaerolineae > Anaerolineales > Villigracilaceae > UBA877. The sequence continues at coordinate 5,299 of JADGQB010000210.1, read as the reverse complement.
CGATCGAATATGGTTATTCCCGCACCGGGGTACGCCGCGAGGGGGTCTATTACAGCATCTGGACTTTTATGATTGCCACGGGTGGCGCCTTCGCCGGCTTCCTGGTCGGGCAAAGCCTGGGCTTATTCGGTTACGTCCCGGACGCGATCCAGTCTGCCTCTTCGATCCTGAGTATGCGGCTGTTGATAGGTCCCCTGCCGGCACTACTGATCCTGCTCGGCAACCTGGCGCTCATCTTCTACCCGCTCAACCAGAAACGCTATGAGCAGGTTCAGGCTGCCGTCCGGGAGATGGAAGCGCAGAAACACGTCTGAGGAAATCACATCACCAACTAAGCCTGAATAACTCAAATTTCCCGAATGCTGGGAAAGAAATTGAGGCTATTGGGCTTGCAGCAAACCCAATATCTACAAACAAAATGGTCATATTCTCAATCGTGCAGCCGCAGTGATTAATTAAGGATAAAGGACACGTCTGCGGGCATACCGGGTTTGACCTTTCCAGTGACATCATTCAGCTTAAGCTGGATGGCGTAGATAGTAGAATTACCACCTGAAACAGTGTTTGTGGTGCGGGGAATGAATTGTGGTTGTTTGGAAATATAGACGACTGCGGCATTAAACGTCTCACCGGGGAAAGAATCAAAGGTAACAGCAGCTGTTTGTCCCAGTTTGATCTCTTCATAACTATCTTCAGGTATATAGACGGTAATAGTCAAATCATTGAGACGTGCCAGGGATAGCAGTTCGGTCCCAGGATTAACCACGTTGCCGGGGTCAACACTGCGCGTCATTACCACGCCATCCACCGGCGCAGTAATGGCCATTTTGGCAATCTTGTTATCCAACAGGTCGAGATTGGCCTGCGCCACCTGGACATTGATCCTGGCCTGTTGCAGGGTTACGATCCCCGCCCCGCTGGCATTGTCGGGGATCGTCCCTCCGTTCAGTGCATCCAGGAGCGTCTGATCCTCTGCTAGTCTGGCGTTGGCCAGTGCAAGCGTAGCCGCCCTAAGATCGACCTGTTCCGGGTTCGGCACTCCGGTCATTAGATTTACTAAAGCCAGGGCATTGTCATAAGCTTGAACGTACCCGTAAAATTTTTGGTAAGCCGCCGCCTTGACGCTTTCGTCCAAATGGTTGTTGTACCTGATTTTGTCGTAAGCTGTCTGGGCTTTGTCCAGGGCAGCTTTGGCCAGAAACAATTTCGATTGGGCGCTCTGAACAGCATCGGTATTGTTTATGAAGTATTTTTGAGTATCCAGCGCCTGCTGTGCATCATCAATAGCCTGTTTATCCTGGGCAATTGTTTTTTGCAAATTGGCGATTACCGTCGGCGAGGCCAGCTTCTGCAGGGATAACTGAGCTGTTTCAAGGTTGGCAGCAGCAATCGTACGCTGGATTTTGAGAGTGCTATCGTCCAGGTGAACCAGGACTGCGCCGGCTTTGACCACGTCACCTTCCTGAAAGTCCACTTCGAGCACCTTCCCAGCCATCTCGGGTGCAATGGATAATACTGTCGTTTCCACGGTACCCGAAGCATTCAAGGCTCCTGACGAAACAGTCGCCACCGGATTGACAATGGTATTCCAGGCAGATGTTAGTCCTGTAGACAAGGAACCGGACGGGCGTACCAGAAAATACCAGCCGGCCGCCAAAATCACGGCGATAGCCAGAATGACCCCAATCCAGACCACAAGTTTTCGATATGTCTTCATAATCTTGTTCCTCTTAGTTTTAAGGAGCTTACTCTTCCCGCGGTTGCGCCCGGTATAGTGCACCCGCAGGTTGTGTCTTCGGTATACTGCTCATCCGACTCATCTCAGCGGTCCACCAGGGAGGCCTTGCCGCGATGAGCCAGCAAGGTAAATACATCCTCCAGCGAAGACTCGACTGTTTCGATCGACTGGATATCAAAGTTTTTCTCGGAGAGGGCTTGGGTCAGCTGCTTCGGGGTCCAGCGTTTAGGGTCGATAATCACGTGGGCACGATCCCCGTGCAGGCTGGCCTGGGCAATCCCTTCCATCCCGCTCAAGTATTCGACGGTTTCCAGCAGCGGACTGGCGGCCAGATCCCAGGCGGCGCCCGACAGATAAGTAGATTTAAGCACACGCGGTGAATCGAACGCCAGCAACTTGCTGCGGTACATAAACCCCACGCGGCTACAGTGCTCGGCTTCATCCATATAATGCGTGGTGATCAGGACGGTCGTTCCTTCCGATGCAAATTGATAGATGAGGTCCCAGAACTCACGGCGTGCCACCGGGTCCACGCCGCTGGTTGGCTCATCAAGGAACAGAACTGGTGGGCGATGCAGCATGGCACAGCCCAGGGCCAGGCGCTGGCGTGAGCCGCCCGCCAGGCTGCCCGTTATTACCTTGGCGCGCGATTCCAGCCCGGCAGTCTGCAGGATCTCCTGGATGCGCGCTTTTTCAGTAGCACGGGGGATTTCGTAAATTCCGGCATAGAATTGCAGGTTTTCCAGCACGGTCAGCTCATCGTAAAGCGAGAACTTTTGCGACATATAACCGATGTGCGGCTTGATCGCCTCAGACTGTTTGATCACGTCGAGACCCAGGATCCTGGCCGTCCCTTCCGTGGGAGTGAGCAAACCGCATAACATGCGGATGGTGGTGGTTTTTCCGCTGCCATTCGGGCCCAGGTAGCCGATCACTTCACCCGGTTGGACCGTAAATGAAACATGGTCAACCGCAGTGAAATGACCGAAGGTTTTTGTCAGTCCCATTACTTCCAGGGAGGGAGTTTCATCTGCCATTGTTTTTTTCTTCCCTCTCCAGTAGTTGGATGAAGACATCTTCAAGGGACGGAGATACCGGATTAAGATGAGTAAGCTGAACACCAGCGGCTGACAGGCGGTCGGGCAAGCGCGCCAACGGTCCTTCGGGCGCACGTACACGCAGGTGCAGGTACTCGCCAAAGGTGTGTACATCCTCCACATCCGGATCATCCATGGCAATTTTACGAGCAGCCATGCTTTGCTCGGTTGCCAGTTCCAGAATCCGGCCGGCCAGGCCTTTCATGAGGTCGCGCGGCGCACCCTGTGTCAGAGCGCGTCCGTGGTTCATAAAAATAACCCGGTTGAAGCGCATGGCTTCATCCATATAAGGAGTGCTTACCAACACCGCTGAGCCTGCCCGCAGAAGACCAATCAAAAGATGCCAGAACTCCTGGCGTGCAACCGGATCGACCCCGCCGGTCGGCTCGTCCAAGAGGAGAACCTTCGGACGATGAACGAGGGCTGTCGCCAGTCCCAGTTTTTTTTGCATGCCGCCCGAAAGCGCCACCGCCGGGCGGTTGGCAAATTCTTCCAGACCGGCAAAACGCAGCAGTTCCTGGGAACGTTGCCTGCGTTCGGCCATCGGGACATTGAAGACCTCTCCGAAGAATTCCAGGTTTTCCCGGACGGTCAGGTCACCATATAGGCTGAAACGCTGCGCCAGGTAGCCCAGTTCTTCGTGGGCTTTTTCCACCTGGTCAGGCAGTTCGTAACCCGCGACACGGATCTGACCGCTGGTAGGCTCAAGCGCTCCCACCATCAGGCGGATCGCCGTTGTCTTTCCGGCTCCGTCCGGCCCGACCAGGCCGACCATTTCGCCTGCCCGTACCTGCAGGTCTAACCCGTCTACGGCGCGCAGGCTGCCGAACGTCTTGACCAGGTCTTTAGTTTCGAGCAGGATCTCTGGTTCCATGGTCATTTCGCCAGGAAGGTAACGTCGGCGGGCATGCCGGGTTTCAATTTCTCACTCTTATCGTTCAGCTTGAGCTTGATGGCAAAGACCGTGTTCTTCCGGCCCGATACCGTTTGGACATTGCGTGGGGTGAACTCTGCCTGGTCCGAGATATAACTAACCGCGGCGGTAAACACAACGCCCGGGAAGGAGTCGACGCTTACGTTGGCGGTCTGGCCAAGGCTGACTTCACCGACGCGGTCTTCAGGCACGTAAACGGTGATGGTCAATTCATCCAGACGGGCAAGCGTGAGCAATGCCGACCCGGCATTGACCACGCTGCCAGGTTCAGCATTACGCGTCATCACCACCCCATCCACCGGAGCGAAAACGGTTGTCTTGGCGATCTGGTCATCCAGCAGGTCCAGGTTGGCCTGCGCCAATTGAACGGCGATCCTGGCCTGTTGCAGCTGTACGATCCCTGCTCCAGTGGCATTATCAGGGATCGGGCCTCCATTCAGCACATCCAGCAAAGCCTGGTCCTCCGGCAGCTTGGCTTTAGCAACCGCTAGAGCAGCCGCCTTTATGTCGAGCTGCTGCGAATCGACTTTACCGGTCCATAAAGCATACTGATAACTGGCGCTGTTGTAATCCTGCTGCGCTGCATACAGCTTCTGATATGCGTTTGCCTTGGCCGTATTGTAATTTGGGTCGCCTGGAACCTTGTCATAATCACTCTGGGCGTTATCCAGAGCTTCCTGGGCCAGGACCAGACTCGCATGGGCGTTCTGAACGGCATCTTGATTGGTCGTGAAATATTTCTGGTTGTCATACGCCTGTTGGGCATTGTCGATATCCTGTTTATCCTGGGCAATCGCTTTTTGAAGATTGGCGATGGTTGCCGGCGAGGTCAGTTGCACCAGGGCTATTCTTGCCGTTTCCAGGTTGGCGGAAGCAATAGTGCGCTGATCTTTGAGAATAGAGTCGTCGAAGTGGACCAGCGCATCCCCGACATGAACGGTATCACCTTCCTGGACGTCCACAGCCAGAATCTTTCCAGCCACTTCAGGCGCAACATTGATCTCGGTCGTTTCCACGGTGCCGGAGGCGGTCAGTGCGCCCAGCTTAGCAGAGGCTGGATTGACCAGGGAGTTCCAGGCTGTCGCCAGGGAACCGACCGGGCGCACCCAGAAATACCAGAGCGCCGCCAATATTAAAATAATTGGGATGATGGTTCTCAAAATGCGTTTCATAAAGTCATTCCCTTTCTTATTCTATTGATAATGATGTTAGTCAAGTTTCTTGCGGAAGCGCAGTGCGGCTGCTCCCAGCAAGACGATGGCAAAGACGATCAAAGCGATGGTCTGTGGGATGATCATCTCGATGCCGACCCCTTTAATGACGATACTACGCAGCATATAAATAAAATAGGTCAGCGGGAACAAGTTGCCTACAAACTGCAAAAAAACCGGCAGCGAGGCTACTGGGAAGATAAAGCCTGAGAGCATCATGGCCGGCAGCAGGATCGGCATCGTCATCAATTGGGCTTGTTGCTGGGTGCGGGCGAAGGTGGAGATCAGCAGCCCGAGTCCCAGGGTGGGCAGCAGGTAG
>JADGQB010000209.1 GCA_017882145.1 Anaerolineales bacterium | reverse complement strand
ACATTCCGCCCGTCTTTATCCATCACAAAAATGTTATAACCCTTTTCGGTCAGGCGTGAAAAAGCAATCCGCGTCCCATCCGGCGACCAGAGCGGTCGTGAATCGAAAGTTACCTTGGTCAGGGCAACGCTCTGTCCGGTCGGGATGTTCATCACATACAGGCGGTTATCCGCGCCGCTGTAGACCAGCTCCATGCCATCCGGCGAGAGCGACCCTTGACCAAAGACCAATCCCTGCGACGTACTGCCATCCAGGCTGGCAATAAAAAGAGACGGATCTGGCGACAACGCACCGCGGGACACCAGCGCTTTCAATGACAAGCTGGCCGGGATTGGGAGTGGATTCGCCGAAACCTGTTTCCATGCCTCCAGCGTGACGCACGCCTGGGGCGCGGTCGCAGGAGTGGCACCAGGTTCGCCTGTGGGCGGAGTCCAGGTTGCATCCCACGTCCCATTGACGGTCGCGCCGCTGGTGCTAAAGACGAGTGGGAAAGTTATTTTTGCATTCGTCAGGATGGTGGACAGCAGCAGCCCACTGGCTTCATCCCGATTCGATCCCCCGCCGCCGGAGATGCCGGATAGCCCATCCGTATTAAGACCGCTCGTGATTGTGAAGGGCAGCCCCTGCAGGGCCGGGTCGGCATCGATGCCGATCTCGAAGCCGACCATGTCGCCCGTTCTGATGTATGTCACCTTGAAGGCATTCGCCAGCAGGCCGGGGACCTCGAGCGGGATCTGTCCGGTCTTCCAGGCCGTTCCCAATTGAGAGTCCGTCCCATCGAAACCATAGGGGCGCAAGTCAAGCGTGAACTTGACCGGCTGCTTGAATTCCACGTTCATGTAGGTGGCGCGCAGTGTCAAGGGAGCATTAAAGCTTTTCCCGTACAGGTGATATAACCACTGGTTCGCACCCGGTGTCAGCCCGGCCTCCTGCCAGTCCCCCGGTTCCACGGCTACTTCCTGGCCTTTGGAATCGTAGGCCTTGAGCCCCCAAGCTGCCGGCCAGGCGCTGGCGATGCGCCCATCCGTCCATTCCGTGTGGCCGATCAAGTAATAGCCATCGGCAAGGGGGATGTACCGGTCAACCACCAGGCTGATCCCATACAGGGAAGGTGAATTTGTTTGTGCACTCTCGGGATTCCACTGGAGCTGCCAGGTTCTGGATTGCCCGTACAAGCTCAGGTTGGATAGCTCAAGTTTCAATTTACCCGTAGGCCGATCGGAGTAATCCAGACTTCGCCACCATTCGCCCGGCGTCGGACTGCCCCCGCCTCCACCACCTTGGGCCGCGTAGCCGGAAATCGCAACGTCCACCTCCCGAACAGTCGGGTCGGAAGTTCGGAAGGAGAACCGGTACCCTGATCCTGAGACCGCTTGAATGGATACCAGTGTGACCTTATGTCCGGCCAGCTCGAAATCCTGATTCAATTCCCATACCTGGTTCGGCTGTGGAGCCGTCCCGGCGTTGAAGTCGATTTCCGCTTTTGCGTTCGGATCCGCTGAAATGATGAATTGTCCGGGATAGGTGATGGTTAGCGGAGGGGTGAAGGTCTTCCCGATCTGGTACGCCCACGTCTCCGCTCCCGCCTGCCCTGGCGGCAACTGCAGGCCAGGGTCGTTCGGGATAGTGTAGAAGACATCTTGCCCAGTAGCATCCATAATACCGACCGGCCCGGTTAGCGACCAGCGAGAGCCGCCGGGAAGGGTTGGATCGCCGGCATCCGCCGGCTGAAATTCCCCCAGCAGGATGTAGCTGTCACCCGTGTCGACCACCTTGAGCAGCGCCAGTGGATTTTTCGCAAGCACGGCTGTCTCTGCCTGCGGATTGGGAGAAGGGGTTATATCGATCACCGGTAGGACGGTCAAGTCCGCCGGAGCAGGAACAAAGCGCAAGGATAGTTTCCACTGCTCGGGAGCGAGTCCGGGGAGTGTATCCAGGATACAGGGCAGGACAAATGTGACTTGATCTACATTGGCTGGTATTGGCGGGAATTCCATCTTGGTTTGCGCGGGAGTGCCGCCTCCACCGGTGTGGTTGAGCCGCTTCCCATTCGGGAGCCGCAGCTCTGCAGCCCCGCTACAACCGCCAACATTTTCATTGCGCGAGTAAGCCGACCATGGAACACCTTCGATATTGAAAGTCACTTCCGTTTTATCTGAGGCCAGGAAGGCTTGTGTTACCGTGACGGTGATGCCATCCCGCGTCAGAATCACAGGTTCTGCCAGAACGCGCAGGGAGGTGTTTTGTTCCACGAGCCCAAAACCGGGGATGTACCCTAGCAGTTTGCGTACCTCCGCGGCCACGCGCTGTGGGCCAATGAACAACACTGTCAGGATCAAGGCCAGCACCACACCGATGACAATCCCCCAGGCAAGGCGCATACGGAAGGAACGCGGCACCGCCAGGACGGTCGCCCGGACAGACAGTTTCGAGCGCAAAGAATGTGCAAAAGCTGGATCGGGCTCGGGAATTGCAAGAGCCAGGCGCAATTTTTCCTCGAACTCTGGTGTAGAAGTAAATTCAGTCATGCTTCACCTCCAACTGGCGCTGCAAATGGGCCGCCAGCCTGTAAAAGGTTTTTTTGACCGTGTCTTCCTTGCGGCCCAGGGAAGCGCCGATCTCCGCAAACGAAAGGCATGCTGCACAGCGTAAGCGGATGAGTTCCTGCTCTTCTTCGGTCAGGCTGCTGACGAGGCAGGCCAGTTGCTCAATTTGGTCCGAGTGTATAACCTGGGCGAGGGGGTCTTCTGCCTGGTCGGGGTGGCTTTCATCCAATGGCTCCGGCGGCTTGTGACGGTAATGGTCCCTGGCCTTATTGCGTGCGATGGTAAACAACCACGCAGAGAAGTATCCACGGTGGTGGTAGTGGGGCAAGGCTTCGAGTGCGGCGAGAAATGTCTGGGTGGTCAGATCCTCGGCTTCGGGGACGCTGCCCACCCGGCTGTATAGGTATTGATATATTGGTCGAAAATATCGGTCATACAGCACCGTGAATTCCGCCGGATCGCGCTGGGCTGCTGAAATCAATTTTGCCTCGTCATCTACGGAGTGAATTGGACTTGGAGCGGCTTTGTACAAAGGCATCCTCTCTAGTGAAGATTCTTGTTAGAGAACTATTCTACTGTTCTCATAAAGTTAAACGAGAAACGTTGTAGAAAGGGACATAAGACCGGACTAAAAACTTGCGAATGTTTTGCTTTCCAGACGCTGTTTCATAGAATTCCAGACTTATTACTCTCATCTGTCCTTGTTTATATATATATGGAACATCATACTCCGAGTGTATTGCTTCCTGTTGCTCTTTTACCAGCTTTGAAGTATATTTTTACGAGCATAAAAGCAGGGAGGGCGACTGGCGATTTATAAGGTAATCCAACCTACATAGCTCAGAGCAAGCGAAATTTAATAAATATATTGAAGAATTCATTGTTCCTTTTGGCCTTCTTTTTCGATATATAAGTAAGCGAAGATTATGGCGACCAAGCCGATTGTGATAGATACCAAATTGATCGAAAAAGCCCGTCGAACGCCCAAGGCCTTCGCGGCGATATACTGGCAATACCTCAATCCGGTCTATCGTTATGTCTACCGGCGGTTGGGAAACGTCCATGAAGCAGAAGATATTACCTCTCAAGTGTTCGTTGAAGCTTTGGAGGGCCTAATCGATGGCAGGTATCACGAGGATGGATGTTTTTCGGCCTGGTTATTCACCATCGCTGCCCACAAATTAGTCGACTTCTACCGCCTCCGCCAACCGATGCAACTGGATGATAACCACATAACGGAGGAAAACCTCCCTGCGGTAGTCGAAGCGAATGAAGATCGCCGGCATTTGACCAAGCTTCTGGCCGAATTGGAAGAAGAAAAACAGGAACTTCTGCGCTTGCGGTTCTCCGCCGGATTGAGTTTTGCCGAGATCGCCGCACTGGACGGGCGGAACGAGGCGAGTGTAAAAATGGCAGTCTATCGCTGCATCGACTGGTTGCGTGAACATTGGGAGGCCCGAGATGGCTGAACTCAACCAAGTTCTCACAGATTTCTATAAATCGCCGGAGCCCAATCCTGATTTTGCCAGTTTGCTGGAGAAGAAACTGGCAGCCCGCCACAATGAATTGCTCCAATTTCCCCAAAAGGTATCTCTAAGACAAGAGAAGAAAGTCTTCTGGTTGAACTATCCTCGATCCAGATCTTCTGCACTCTGGATGTCCATCGTGGGAGCTTTAGTTTTGCTCCTTGCCGGTGCCTACACCCTCGCCAGGCTGAAGGGATACCTCCCCGGTTTCGGTTTCGTCAGCGATGCAGGGAAAACGTACGTCCTGTCCCAGCCGGTTGAAGTCAGCCGGAACGGAATCACCATCCGGGTGGAAAAAGCTGTCAGCGAACCCACATTATTCTGGGTGGAACTGGCCATTACAGGCTCGCTCGAGGAACAGGATTTCTCCAGGGCCTATACGCTCCTGACCAATGGCGAAAAAACTATCTCTACCATGGGCTATCAGAATCGGTCTGCTGACGGAGACGAGCAGCGAACGTATTCATTCCCTGCTCTTCAGAATGGATCGGTTCAGGTGACATTGATCATTGAAAACCTGGGCGGGGAAGATTTCAGCCTCCCACTGGTACTGCGTCCGCTCACTCGGGATGAGCTGGTGCCTGCCCAACCCGAGAACGCAACCCCGTTGCAAAGCAAGGTCAGCGATGGAGCTTTCTTGAGCATCGACCAGATCGCCTATGCCACCGACAAGACCATCCTGCAGGCGTCTCTCCATTTCGGTGCTCCAAACATTTGGGTCATGGGTCAATGGCAATTGCAACTGACCGGTTCGGACGGAAGTATTTATCCAATGGTTGATATCACGCCAACCGCATCTTATCCAGCTGACAATTCTGTCCGTATCTATGAGACCAACCCGTTCAAAGGGGCCGAGCAATTAACGTTCACATTGAAAATGTTCACCCGACAGGCGGAAGAAGATCTGCCCCTCATGAGAGATTTTTCAGCGGATGGGATCGGTTTTAGTTTCGATCCCGGAACGGGCCTTCAGGCGGGAAAGAGCTGGTCATTCGATCAGACCTTCAAGTTGGCTGATATGTCTCTCCACCTGATAGAAGCCCGGTTGGATTCGCCTACGACGATCACGTTTGAATTTGTGCCGGATGGAAAAGTGACCGGCGTGATGCTCTACAGTCCAGACCCGAATTTGACCGCCGGCGCTGTGGGACCCCAGTTGCCTAATGGGAATCTCACGGCCAGTTTGACCTTCAAAACCATTCCCTCCCAATCGCTCGAGATCCGACTTGCGAATATATATTACACGGCACGCGGTCCTTTCCAGATCTCCTGGCAGCCGCAGGCGGCTCCTATCGGACTGAGGGAGCCTACGGCGACTATGGAGCCTACCTTAACACCTCGCCTCACAGAAACGCCCGTTTCCAGCAATTCGATCGTCACGGAGACTAGGAACCTGATCCAGAAATTCAATGAACCTCTCCATCACGGACCGGGCTGGATCCACATTCAAAGCGAAACGACCACGAGGCAAGCTCCCGGACAAACCTTCCCCCCAGCCTTTTTTCGCAATGACCAATGGCTTGAGATCGATTCCGCAGGGAATGTGACCCGCTCCGTCTGGCTGGACCAAGATGCAGAAGGAAGGATACTCCAACAATCCGCCACTATCGGGAATTACACGGTCAATTTCACCAGCGGACAAGCCGGTTTTAACGGTAATTCACCTTATCAATTCAACCTGGATGAAATGGGCCAGGGTTTCGGCCAGCCGGGGACGGAAGTGTTCCGCCAGGATGAGCCATGCGAGGATGGACGGCGTTGTATTGAGATCATCGGTCAGCAAACTTTTTCTCAGCCGGTGACCAATCCTGGCGAAGCCCAGTCTTTTTGGGGCGCCGGCCAGCAGGTGTGGATCGATGCGGAAACCGGTCAAACGATCGAAGTTCAATCCTTCTGGTTGCTGGAGGATGGTTCGAAACTAATCAATTACACCAAGAAATATCAGGTCGTCGAAAAAGTGGAGTCTCCACCGCAGGAAATTTTGAATGTGTTGAAGAACGTAGTCGTGCCTTAAGCACTTTTATGAGATTATTCTGGCCACCTGAAAGTTTGCTGTCATAAGTAGAAACAAAGTGGAATTTGAACAGAAAGGTTATTGGCCAACCTCCTTTGGATAAGGAGCAAGCCGACCCGGAAGATACTCTAGACGATAAGGCGATCGACGCCCTGCAAGGGATATCGATCGCCTTATTCTTGAATTCCTGGAAAACTATCTGTTCAGGACTGCCGCCAGAGGCGCGGGAGCCTGGATCTGGGCGCCGCTGCCGGAGGCCTGGGCCTTTTCCACATCGCGTGCCCACAGGTACAGGCAGGTGTGGTAGGCGGTGTTTGTATAGCCGGTCACCACCGTTGCCACCATGATGAAGATCGCGGCCAGGATCACGCCCAGCCCGATCCCGGACACCAGGCCAAAGGTTGCCAGGGTCGAACTGCTGGTCAGCGAGATGATGCCCAACCCGGCGCCAAAACCGAGCGCGATGCCGACCGCGCCCAGCAGGAACCCGATCAAGCCGTTGACGGCTCTGACACCCACCGTACTGATGCCCACCAGCAGCAGGTTGTTCTTGATGATGTGCCCGGCGCGCTGCAGGGCGTTCTTCAGGTTGATATTTTCGATGACCATGGCGGGCAGGATCAGGAAGGCAGCTTCGGTCCAAACCGTACCAAGCAGGCCGGCGAGCATATTCCGCCCGCCTGAGCGGCCCTTGCCCCGGATGGCGCTTTTGAGCAAATTGACAGCAGTGGAAGCCGCTGCCAGGCTGATGATATTCAACCACTCACGCCTGACGACATCCCAAGCCTTGGACATGACGCCATCGCCCTCGGCCAGGTAGCCGTAGACCAGGTAAATGGTCATGGCCGAGAAAATGTAGCCGACCGCGTACTGGG
>JADGQB010000208.1 GCA_017882145.1 Anaerolineales bacterium | reverse complement strand
AGATAGTTCCGGCTTTCACTGGCCTTGAGAATGATATTGTCATCCAGGTTGATCTCAAGATAATGGTTTCCCGCTTTCATGAATCGGCCTAATGTTGGAATATAGGCCAGTTGGTTTTCGATTACGATCAATTGAACGCCCTGGTTCTTCATCTCTTGAGCCAGGCCGGCATGGTCGGGATGGTAGTGGGTGATCAACAAGTACTTGATCTTCTGGAACACCACCCCTTTTCTCTTGCATATGCTCAGCAGCTTTGGCAGAGTACCCGGCCATCCCACATCGATCAGCAAGCCGCTGCTTGCCTGCCCCGATGGCTTTACAGGATCCGGCTCCAGCAGGTAGTAATTGGTTGAGTCATATCCTATATTCACAATATTCATAACTGATATTGATCCTCCTTTACCAGCCAGAACGACTCGCCTTAGAGCCGGATGGCAGCCGAGCCTTTTAGAGATGGGCCGATTTACCACCCCAATCCTCGGGTGCAGCATCCGCCACCGATTGAGAAAAAGTCCACCGTGACCACCGGGATCTTCAACTGTGTACTGCCGTTCTCCAAAAGGGTGGTTTTCAGGTGGGCTGAAGATATGTGCTCTGCGCTGTTTGACCCACATAAAATGACTGTCCACACTCGCAACATTCACCATCACAGAATGATTAACCTCACCGGCCTGGGCGCTCGAAAAACTGCCCTGTCAGCCCATTCGGACGACTGGCCAACCCGTTCGGCTGTTAGGAAGATGGATCCTTCACCCACGGCGAGTTGTGCGCCATCCGGCTTCCCTTCCGGCCCAAACCGGAAACGCTCGACAAACCCAAAAGTTTCGCACACCCATTCGATGGCTTTGCCGACATCCTCATACACTAGAACCGGGACAACTGGCCCGGGTGCTGCTGAACGGTTTTCGATCATAGGGATTCCTTGTACTGACTATTAAGGGCACAAAGTAGCCTGCCTCCGCTAGTTCTTCTTCTGACTGCCTTCTGCCTTGATCAGATTTTCCTTCACCCTGAATTCAACAATTTTGCTGATCAAGCCGTATGGGATTGGTTCATCCAATGGAAACTTCAACGAACCTTTTGGTCCTTCATACCTGGACAGCTCCTTCTTCAACTTTTCGTAGCCTGTAACTGGGGGATAGAAGCCGATGTGATTTTTAAATGCCGAAAAATAAACCAGATTACCTTTAAGAGTAAAGGTCGGCATTTGATATTTGATTGTCTCTTCCGCGGCTGGTGCTGCTTTTTTAATCGTCATTCGTATCGTTTCCAGGATCTCTTGAACATCCGCGGGAAAGCCGGCAATGTACTCATCAATACTTCTGGGTTTGGTCTGATTCGGGCTCATTTTTTACCTTCGTTTCTTCTTCCATCTGTACCTTCCTACTGATTTGATCTGACTCTTTAATTATTGCCTCCGTTCAGTTTTAAACGCGCCAGGTTATTGTCGCCTCGTTGAGCTCCCCGATCTCCGCCGGAGTCAGACTGAATGTGAGCGCTCCGGCGTTTTCAGCGGCCTGCTTACCGTTCTTCGCGCCGGGTATTGGCAGGACGCTTTCATTTTCGATCAGCCATCGTAACGCCACCTGCGCCGGACTCTTGCCATACCGATCCCCAACTTTGCGCAGCAACGCTACAACTGGTGCCAGCGCCTCTGTTCCTTTCCCTTGAAAGTCCCTCATGAACCGCCGGAAGAAACCCGTCGGTCGTGTTCCAGCACCATATTTTCCTGTCAGCGCGCCGCTCGCCAGAGGTTGGTAAGCGATCAACGTAACTCCCAATTCGCGGCAGGCCTCCAAAACGCCGTCCACTTCGGGCCTTCGGTGTAAAAGCGAGTACTGGACCTGATTCGATGCAAGTGGAATCCCTCGCTTGGAAAGTATTGCATATGCAGTACGCATCTGTTCTGCCGAATAGTTACTCACTCCAACTGCTCTTACCTTTCCAGCCTCCACGGCATCTGCCATGAATTCCATCAATTGGGGAATGGAAACCCGGTTGGATGGGAAGTGGTGTTGATATAGATCAATAGAGTTCCGGCCTAATCGAGCCAGGCTTGCCTCAAGCGCTTGTTGAAAATCTCCCGTTCGTGAGAAAATTCCGGGTGGGAACTTGGTAGCCACCATGAAATCTTTACCTCGCACCAATTCGCCCACACGCTGCTCGGAGGCGCCTCTGCTGTACATGGCGGCTGTGTCAATTAGATTCACTCCCGCCGCGCGACTGACTTCCAGCGCTTGCTCTTCTTCCTGCCTTCCATGGGAAGGACCGTAAGATAACTGAGCTGGGGTCCAACGCGCCATTCCTTTCGGCTGACCCCAAACCATTGCCCCAATTCCCATCCGGGACACCTGTAAACCACTTTTGCCCAAAAATAACTTTAGTTCCATAATCAAGGCATATCCTTTGGTGTCACCGGTTCTTCCATCCTTTGCAATGCTTGCTTTTCTGATGCCGCTATTCGCTATGGACTTCACGCGGCATCCCATCGGGGTGCACGTCGCAGGCACTTTTCCACATTATCTTGCATTTTTGGAATTTGAGAGGAGGGACAGGGGTACGGTATCCGCGCTATCGGTTATTTTCTATCACGCCCACCACTTGCAGCCAAGGTGGTTCTTTGTGCGGATTGCTCTCTACCTGCATCCCCAGCTTCCTCATCACACCGATTGAGGCGCGATTATCATAATCGGTTGTTGCGATTACCCGCTTCAATTGCAGCTGGTTGAAAGCGTAAGCAACCAGCGCTTGCGCTGCTTCGGTTGCGTAGCCTTGCCGCTGGTGGTTCGGTGAAATCGCATAATACAAACCAAACTCGGCTGTGTATTGACCTGGCCCACTGGTATCCTTGTAATAGCTGAAATTGGGGCATTGCTCGAAGGCATTCAAGCATGGCACAAAACCGCAGGCTCCGATCAGTCGCGCTGTCCGCTTATTGACGATTGCGCGATCGCCGTAAGGCGGCTGGTTCAATTTTGCCAATTGTTTGTAGTTGAGCAGCGACCATTGCAACCATTCGGCGCGTTCTTCCAAAGTCTCCATTTTTTCTGAGCCGGTATCATCCTCCTTTAATTCGATATCGAGCAGCTGGTGGATATCTGCGAGGTCTTCCATTATGAATGGTCGGATGATCAGGCGCTTTGTAAGAAGAGTGGGCATTTCGGTCATGGGGTTGGAAATAATCCTGCTTTATGGATTGACTCTGGTGTGAGTAGCTGGACTACCATCCGTACGGCATCACTGAAAAAAAACGCTTCACACACTGACGGCTTCGATGCCGGTCAGTACCACCGGCGTTCCTCTTCTGAGCGTATTCTGGATCTCGGTCAGCCGGTCTGTCTGTTCGATGAGCGCCCGGATGTCCTCTTCACTGGCTTGGGCAGTCACTTTTGCCCGATAGATCACATTTGTGGCGGGATCGCCCTCTCCGCCGAAGTCACCGTCCACTTCGACCTCAACTTGCTGGACTTTGATGCCTTTTTTGCCGGCTTCCCGGTAAAGATCGTTGCAATAGCAGGTCGCCAGGGCCAGGAATAGCAACTCACCGCCATTCACACTCGAACCAAAGCCAGTCGATTTGGGCGGGATGACAATCGATTGGATATTCTCATTTGTGCGCAATGTGACTTGATGCTCGCCTTCACGGTTGGAAACGCCTGCGTTAATTTTCATTTAGTTCTTCCTTTGGAAACTTTAGAATTATTCAGACGACCTCATTCCCGGCTCACCCGCTTACGAAGGGTAGTTTCACACATTCCGTCAGAGCTGCTGCCGGTGAGACATGCTGGTGGATGCGATTGATCAGTCGCCTGGAATTTGATGCCATCGAAGCGGCTTGGTGTTCTCCCTGATAAGGATCCTTTTCGCTTCGAGATCAAGCTGGACTGCTTTTGCCCACCATCCGACTTTCCCGCCATCCGGGAAGAGACCTTCCGGAAGATGGGATATAACAGCCTCTCGCATCTCAGTTTGTGTCAAACCCGGTTCTTCACTGGGGAGTACCTTGATCAATGCACGTCGCATTGCATGATAAAGTGTTGCATCCAGACTGGTTGTGTAACCGGGCACATTAACATTCTCTACAATGATGCGATTTTCTTGGGTCGAGGCTCCGGACGACTTGCTTTTTGAATTCTTGCTTGGTGTTGTTGGCATGCATACCTCCGCATTATCGATTTGCAGGGAAATCCTTTGGTCCAATCAAGGATGGATATTGTCCTCCCTTTTTTCTTCAATAACAATCCCCCCCTTATTCCCAATCTGCAATCAAAAATCGGAAATCAACAATCTCCTCCCTCCCCGTAACTTTTCCGCCTGCTCGCCGACTGTATAAATAGCACAGAGAATAATTAAGCCGTAGCTGTGACCAATACCTGTCCGTAATTCCCCTGGAACCACCCGCTTTGAACGCTTTCTTTTCCTGAAAAGGGAAAATGCTGCCCCTTGGGGATGGGAGTTCTGCCGGGTTGAATAATGGATAGGATCCAATTTGAGGAGGTACTTTACCCATATGAAAAAGAGCACGTTATTCCTTTCCGCGGCGATCACCACCTTCATCCTTGTCATCCTGGCCGCTGTAATCTTCAAAGCCCGGGCGAGTGTTGTCGCAGCCCCCGCTCCAACGCTTGCCCCGACGGCCACTTTGGCCCCCACTGCTACTCTTACCGAGGCGCCTACCAATACACTGCAGCCGGCTGTTACGGCCACACTGCAGCCGACCTCCGCCATCATCACCCCGCAGGAAGCTGTCTATATCGCCTCCTCTGCGCTTGGCAACACACAGGTCTACTCCGTCGATACAGTCACCCGCTACGGGATGGACGTCTACCAGGTCAATTTCAGTTCCGGGCACATCGTTTTTGTCAGCCCTCAGGGGCACATCCTGACGATAACAATGCTTCAACCTGTTGTCGTCCAGGCTACCTCTGACCAGTCCTCGACCTCCGTCCAGCAGTCTTCTTCGAATAACTCCCCGGCGCCTTCCAACACCAGTTCGCACCCTTCAGGTGATGACCACGAAGGTTCCGGCGGGGATGATTAATAGGAGCCCATTATGCCAAATCGATCGAAAAAACGTTGGCTGGATATCCAGCTGATCCTTGCTTCTATCGCAGTGACTTCCACGGTAGCTCTGTGGAATAACTTTGCTCGCGGCGCCCGCGCAGCTGAAGTCCCGGCGGCACCTCCACCCCCCGATCCAACCTTTACCCTCTCCTACACACCCGCCCCAACTGCGACAGCCACTGCAGTCCCAACCGCAACTGTATCGGCGATTACAGATTCGAATGGTGTAGTCCATCTTCCTAAGGTTCACCTCCTTTTGGGGGGCAAACTGCCGGTCATTCCGGTCGTCGTCGCAGTTCAGCCTTCTTCCAGCGGCTCCTCCAACCAGTCTGGCGGATCGAAAAGCAGTGGCAGTTCCACCAAGGTTACCGCCTCGAATCCTGCGCCTGCTCCGGTAACGAATACCAGCTCATCCAAGCCGTGAAACGGATTGAATTCCAGGCCATGGGCAGCCGCATCCTGGCAGTGCTGGATGCCGTCTCCATTGAAGCTGAACAGGCTCTCCAGTGCCTCCCGGCATGCTTTGAAGAATGGGAAAATGTGCTCAGTCGTTTCCGCCCCGGGAATGAGCTCGATCGTCTGAATTGCTCCGCCGGCCGGCCCATGTCCGTCAGCCAGACCCTCTGGGATGTCTTTCATGCTGCCCGTCTCGCCGAACAGGCCACCGGCGGCCTGGTAACCCCCACCATCCTGGATGCCTTGGTTGGGGCAGGTTATGACCGCTCCTTCGATCTCCTGCCGCCTGTTCAAGTCGGCCATTCCTTTAAATCGCCTGGTCTGCCCGGCCCCTCCGCTGTGATTGTCTGGGATGTTCCCACCCGCAGTCTGATCTTGCCCGACTCTGTCCACCTGGACCTGGGCGGCGTCGCCAAGGGCTGGGCGGCCCACCAGGCCGTCCAGCGCCTTTCCAGCTTCGGGCCTGTGTTGGTGGATGCCGGCGGTGATATCGCCATCAGCGCTTCGCCAAAGGATGAGCCGGCCTGGCCGGTCGGGATCAGCGACCCTTTTAATTCTGGCGCTCATTTTGAAACGTTGAAGCTTGCAGATTGTGGCGTGGCCACCTCCGGTACCGATTACCATCGCTGGCTCAAGGACGGCTTATGGCAGCACCACATCATCGACCCTCGAACCGGCTTTCCGGCCGAATCAGATGTACTGGCAGCCACGGTTGTTGCCCCCACCGTCATGGAGGCCGAAGCTGCTGCCAAAGCCGTATTGATCCTGGGCAGTCAGGCCGGGCTTGACTGGCTTGAATCCGATAGCGGTTTGGCTGGCGTGCTCGTTTTGGAAAATGGAAATTACGTCTACTCTCAAAATATGGAAAAACATCTCTGGAGAAATTAATGGCAGAAATAGCCTTCGATCAAAACAACCTGAGTAAAGATGAAGTTGAGTACGAATCCAGTCTTTCGATTCAAGCCATCATGGTATTCCTTCTGGCCGTTTTTTTTGGCCTCGTTGCCGCCGCCTTTATCCTGCCGAGATGGCTTCCCGGCCTGGCCAGTTCGTTCACGGGTTCCAACCCGAAGGCCTACTGGTATCTGTCGCGCGGCAGTGGTTTTGTCGCCCTGGGACTGCTCTGGGCTTCGATGATGCTCGGACTCGGGATCACCAACAAAATGGCCCGCCTCTGGCCGGGCATTCCGCCCGCCATGGCCATCCATGAATATACGGGTCTTCTCGGCTTGTTTTTTACCTCCTTCCACGGCCTGATCCTGCTGGGCGATAAGTATAGTAATTATCGGCTGGTGCAGTTGCTCATGCCGTTTGGGTCGGTTCAGTATCGTCCTAATTGGGTGGCCCTCGGCCAGCTCGGCTTCTATGCCTGGTTCATCATCATCCTGGCTTTCTACCTCCGTAAATCGATCGGTAAAAAGACCTGGCGGGTGGTTCATATC
>JADGQB010000207.1 GCA_017882145.1 Anaerolineales bacterium | reverse complement strand
CTTCAAGCGCTGGGCGGACCCGGCAGAGATCGCCGAGCCGATTTACTTCCTGGCCAGCCAGGGCGCATCCTTCGTCACCGGCGCGGATTGGCTGGTGGACTGCGGCTGGGTGGCAAAATAAAGATAGGGGCGCAATTTCTTGCAGGGGCACATTTCGTTGTAGGGGCGCAAGGCCTTGCGCCCCTACATGGGATAAGGAGCATACATGAGCGAAGAACGCTTTCGTGTCAACAGGTAGGGTGTCGAACTGCTTGAGCGGAGTTACCCGGCATGATTAAAAACCTGGTCAACGGATACGACATCGATCCTCACATTGCCGAGATCTATGACCAGAGTGAAACGTACAGCGACGATCTGGGTCTGATCCGCAAGCTGATCAGTGACCATAACCCCTGGCGCATCCTGGAGCCTTTTTGTGGAACCGGCCGTCTCCTGATCCCGCTTGCTCTTGAAGGTCATACCTTCGTTGGAATTGACCAAGCGCGAACAATGTTGGAGCGTGCACAGAACAAGATCAACCAGTTACCGCTGCAGGTGCAAAAAGGGATAAAACTGATAAAGGCAAACGTGCTGGCGACGAATTGGCCGCAGAATTTTGATCTGGTTATCCTGGGCGGTAACTGCTTCTATGAGCTGGCAACCCTGGAAGAGCAGGAAGCTTGCATTAGATTGGCTGCCGATGCATTGAACCCAGGCGGCTATATGTATATTGACAATGACCACATGGAAGGCGATCTGGCTGAAACCTGGCAGACGATCGGTAGGGTCCGAAAAAGCCTTTCAGGGATTTGCCAGGACGGTACCAAGGTTGAGAGTTCAATGGAAACCGTCTGGGTGGATGTACCGCGCAGGTTGGCCAGGATCCAGCGCCGGGTGAAGCTCGTATTTCCGGACGGGAACATCCTGGAGAAAGAGGTTCTCCAGCAAAAGCATCCCATCAGCGCCGTTGAGATAAGAACCTGTCTCGAACGCTCCGGTTTCGAGGTGGAACAGTTATTTGGCGATCACACTGGCAGTCTATATACAGATGCATCCCTGCGGGCAATCTTCTGGGCCAGGAAATGTTAACTTGAGATTTTATTCATGAGGAGGCGCACATGACGGACATGTTGGTCAAGTTGTATGATCTCAAGGAGGATTGGGGTTTCCTGGCCGAACAGGAAAAACTTGGCATTACCATCCGCAAGCCGATCGGTCCGGAGAAACACCTGATCGAAAACTGGGTCGAAAAGCATTTTCATGATTCCTGGGACAGCGAAACCGACAAGGCCCTTTCCAACCGGCCGGTCACCTGTTTTATCGCGATCAAAGCTGAGGCCCTGATCGGGTTCGGCTGCTATGATGCCACGGCCCTGGGATTTTTCGGTCCGACTGGCGTCCTGGAAGAGCAGCGCGGAAAGGGAACGGGCAAAGCTCTGCTGCTGGCCTGCCTGCTGGACATGAAACTGGCCGGCTATGGGTACGCCATCATTGGTTTTGTTGGGCCGCTCGAATTCTACAGGAAAGCGGTGGGTGCAATCGAAATTCCGGATTCATCCCCGAGTATCTGGAAAACCTGCCTATATAACAGTCAAGAGTAATGTGGATGGAGTCTTTGACCGGCCTTAATTCGAATGTAGACATCAACGTAAAAAGGAGTTGAAATGTCTGGTAAATACCTGATGGGATTGGATATGGGCGGTGGCGGCGGACGCTGCCTGCTGGTTAACAGTGAGACTGGGGAGATCACCAGTGTCTTCCACGCCTGGTCTCTTCCAAGCGCGCCGGAGGTGGGCGGATTTGCCTTCAAACTCGACACGGACAAAATCTGGCGCGTGCTGGGCGAGACTGCCAGGGAAGCGATCAAGAAAGCCGGCATCACTTCACAGGAGGTGGCCGGCATCGCCGCCACCAGCATGCGGCACGGCACGGTCATGATCGACAAGAAAGGCCAGGTGCTGCTGGCGGCTCCCAACCGGGACGCACGCGCCGTTGAACAGGGCATGCGCCTGGCGGTGGAACGCGGCGAGGAGGTCTACCAGATCACCGGTCATGCGGCCGGTCCGATCTTTACCGCCGCGCGCCTGCTGTGGCTGAAAGAGACTCATCCCGAAGTGTACAAGTCGGTTCACGCCGCCATGAGCATCAGCGACTGGATCGGCTATATGCTGAGCGGGGAAACGGCCAGCGAGTACGCCCAGGCCGGGGAGAGCCTGCTGCTCGACCTGAAGACCCGCAAGTGGTCTTCGACGATTCTCAAATCCCTGGAATTGAGCGAGAAAATGCTCCCGCCGCTCAAACAGGCCGGGACGAAACTCGGAAAACTAACGCGTGAAGCCGCTGAAAACCTGGGCTTGCAGCCTGGCCTGCCGGTGGCGGTCGGGGGCCCGGATACGCAGTGCGGCCTGCTCGGCTCGGGTGTGGTCGCTTCCGGTCAGATCGGTGTGGTGGCCGGCACAACCACGCCGGTGCAGATGGTCATTGACAAGCCCCTGATCGATCCCGAGATGCATATCTGGACCGGTCTGCACATGCTGCCCGGCCTGTACGTTCTGGAGAGCAATGCCGGGCAGATGGGCTCGACCCTGGAATGGACCGCCCGGCTGATGCACGGCCAGGCGCCCAACCCGGTGGCCATGCTGGCCGCCGAAGCGGAGGGCTCCGCTCCGGGCGCGCACGGCCTGCACTCGACGGTCGGCGCGGCAGTCTTCAATGCCTCCGCCATGGAACCGCCGGTGGACACCCTGACCTTCTCGTCGGTGGCCGCGCGTGAAGGCGACGAAGGCCGGGCGGATGTGGCACGCGCCATTTTGGAGGGCCTGGCCTACGCGGTACGCGCCAACGTGGAGCAGATCCTGACCATCTCCGGCAGTCCGCTTTCGGGATTGTGGCTGTGCGGCGGCATCACCCGCAGCGCCCTGTGGACGCGCCTGGTCAGCGACGTGCTGGAGTGCCCGGTGCACGTCAGCGCCTCGCCTCAAGCGACCGCCCTGGGCGCGGCCATTTGCGCCGGGGTGGGCGCGGGTCTCTTTCCGGACCTGGCTGC
Organism: Anaerolineales bacterium; assembly: GCA_017882145.1. Lineage (GTDB taxonomy): Bacteria > Chloroflexota > Anaerolineae > Anaerolineales > Villigracilaceae > UBA877. The sequence goes on along the minus strand of JADGQB010000207.1, from coordinate 4,043 downwards.
CGGGGCGAAAAGACTTGCCAAAACCGCCCGGGAGCACCTGCCCGGACCGGATTCGCCCGCCTACCAGACGCTCTACGCCGATTGGCAATCGCTGCGCCAGGAACGCCGCCCGGCGGATATCACCGCCATCAACCAGTTCACAGATATGATGATGGCGGGGCTGTCCGCGGCCGAAAGCGGCGCGGCCAGCGTCGCCTTCCGCCCGAATATCTACATCAGCGCCGAAGTGGGCGAAGAGGCCCTGGCGCAGCTGCGCGAGATTGGCGAGGTTAACTATAAACCCTATCGCACCGAAGGCATCCTGCTGACCGGCGATGACCTGGTGCAGACCCTGAGAAACTACCAGGTTTTCGTCACCGAGGTGGATATTGTGGATGCCGAAGCCCTGCTGAAGCTGCCCGACCTGCGCATGATCGTGGTTTGCCGCGGCAACCCGGTCAACATCGACATCGAAGCCTGCACGGCTGCCAGCGTACCGGTCACCAACACGCCCGCCCGCAATGCGGACGCGGTTGCCGACCTGGCAGTCGGATTCCTGTTGATGCAGGCCCGTAAATTGCAGCCGGCCACAGCCTTTCTGCACCAGCCCGGCGGCGAAGCCGGCGACCTGGGCCGCATGGGCCAGGCGCACGAGGAATTCCTGGGAGTTGAATTGTGGCACAAGACGGTCGGCGTGGTCGGGGGCGGCGCCATCGGGCGCAAGGTCGTCCAGCGGGTACTGCCCTTCGGGGCGCGCCTCCTGTTGTTTGATCCCTACCTGACTTCTGAACAGGTGGCAATGCTGGGTGCCGAGAAAGTCTCGTTCGAACGGCTGCTGGCCGAGAGCGACTTCATCAGCCTGCACGCCCCGGTCACGGAGGCAACACGCGGCATGCTGAACGCCAGCGCCTTCAACCTGATGAAACCCGGCGCGTACCTGGTCAATACCGCCCGGGCGGCGCTGGTCGATCAGGAAGCTTTACTGGCCAGCCTGCGTTCCGGGAAGCTGGGCGGCTTCGCCACAGACGTTTTCACAGTCGAGCCGCCGGCCGCCGAAGATCCGCTGCTGGCGTTCCCGAACGTCATCGGCACCCCGCACGTGGGCGGCAACACATTGGAGGTGGCGGCCCACCAGGGCGAGATCATCCTGAATGAATTGAAAGCCCTGCTGGCGGGCAAACGCCCGAAATACATCCTGAACCCGGTCACGCTGGAGGCCTTTGCCTGGACTGGGGCTCGCAAGACGGATGAGGCTGCTCTTCTGCAGCGCGCGTCCGCCCCGGGCCCGGGTGCGACTGACCTGGACCTGGCCGCCCAGCAGCAAAAAGTCCCCGAACCCGCCGCAAGCACCAGCCTTCCGGCCGCAGAACCGCAAGTCATCCTGACCAGTGGAAAGGTGGAAGCTATGGATAATAATGAAACGCGCAGCAAGATGGGCGCGATTTTGAAGGAGTTCACTGCCGGCATTGCAACCGATCCGGAAATGGCGGCTTTCGCCAAGGGCAAGAACGTGGTCTTCATCTTTACCATCAAAGACCTGGAACAATCCTTCTTCATGAGCTTCCTGGATGGCAAGGTCGGCGCCGGGCTGGAAGCGCCTCCACGTGAACCGGACGTCAAACTCAAGATGTCTGCCGATATCCTGGACGGCATGTTCACCGGGCGCGTCAACGCCACCAAGGCCGCCACCAGCGGGAAACTCTCCTTCAGCGGCGACACCGGCAAGGCCATGTCCTTCATCCGCATCCAGGGCAACATGAGCAAGCTTTACAGTGCTGCCCGCCAGAAGGTTGGAGATCCGGGCGACCTGACCAAACTCGCCCTCACCCCTACCCCTCCCCCGATGGGGGAGGGAATAAGAGCAGCAGCACCAGCACCTGTCGTGCTCGCATCTCCTTCAGGAGAGGGCTCGGGGGCAAGGTCCGCCGCGCGCGAGAAAATGGTCGCCATCCTGAAAGAATTCACAGCCGCCATTGTGACCGATAAAGAGATGGCCGCCTTTGCCAAGGGCAAGAATGTGGTCTTTATCTTCACCGTCAAGGACCTCGACCAGGCCTTCTTCCTGAGCTTCGTGGATGGCAAGGTCGGCGCCGGGTTGGAGAATCCGCCGCGTGAGCCGGACGTCAAACTCAAGATGGCAGCCGATATTTTGGACGGCATGTTCACCGGAAGGATCAACGCCACCAAGGCCGCCACCAGCGGCAAGCTCTCGTTCTCCGGCGATACCGGCAAAGCCATGGCCTTCATGCGCATCCAGAGTAACATGTCCCGGCTGTACAGCGAGGCGCGTGACAGGGTAGGAGATCCAGGTGATCTGACAAAACTGGGCGCTGCCTCCGTTATCGTTCCTGCAGGGGCAGGGTTAAGTGCACAGCAGGGGTATGTCCCCACCCTAGCCCCTACCCAGGTCCCCGCCCAAGGGCAAGCACTAGGCTTGCCCCTACAAGCTCCCATGATAATGAAAACCGGCGATATCCGCGACCAGATCCTGCAGGTCAACAACGAACTGTATGCCAAAGGCCTGATCACCCCCACCGGCGGCAACGTCAGCGCCCGCTGTGACGACAACCCGGACGAGATTTGGATCACTCCCAGTGCCATCTTCAAGGGCGACCTGCGGGCGGATATGATGGTGCGCATCAACCTGGACGGCCAGGTCATCAGCGACACCGACTACCCGGCCTCCAGCGAACGGCGGGTGCACTGCGCCATCTACAAGCTGCGCCCGGACATCAGCGCGGTGATCCATACCCACGCCCTGCAGACCACCCTGATGGCTATGACCGGCACCCAGTTCCTGCCCATCTCGGCGGATGCGGCCTTCTTTGGCGACCTGCCGGTGGTGCCGTTCATCATGCCGGGCACGAACGAACTGGGGGATAAGGTGGCCGAGGCCATCGGCATGACCGGCATCGCCGCCATCATGCAGAACCACGGCCTGGTGGTGGCGGGCAGCAGCCTGCGGCGCGGCGCCGACATGACCGACATCATCGAGCTGACCGCCCAGAAGATCCTCACCTGCAAAATGCTGGGCATCCAGCCCGCGCTCCTGCCGGAAGATATCGTCAAGGAATTGAAGGAAATCGGCGCCAGCATGGCGTAGAGGAAAATACCAAAAAAAGGATGCGAGCGCCGGTGCTCGCATCCTTTTTTTGGATTAATTATTCTGTCGTGCTTTTTCGGTCAACTCCAGGCTGACCTGCCACAACTTCTCCGCCGCGGGCCGGTCGTACGACTGCGGCCTGGAAGGGACCGCCTGGCAGTCCACGAAATATTTCCCGCTGACCCCTTCCACCTCGGGCGAGGACGCCAGGTAAATGCTGGTCTCTGCGCCCCGCTCGGGGCTGCGGAAGAAGAGCTGCCCGGCGATCCAGGTGCCGACGTTGTAGATCGGGCCGTTGTTGCGGGCGAAGCCGGTGGCCACAACCCCCGGATGGAGGGCATTGGCAGTCACGCCGGTCCCCTCCAGGCGGCGCGCCAGCTCATAGGTGAACAACAGGTTGGCCAGTTTCGACTGCCCGTAGGCCTCCAGGCCGATAAAGCGCTTCTGGCCCTGCAGGTTATCGAAATCGATCTTTGCTTTCTCGTGTGCGATCGATGAGACATTGATAATGCGGCTCGGGGCGCCGGCATTTAGCAGATCTAGCAACAGCCCGGTCAGCAGGAAATAATTGATATGATTGAGCGCGAACGTATATTCCAATCCATCCGTCGTCAGGACGCGCCTGGTGAACATGCCGCCGGCGTTATTGACCAGCACGTGCAGCTGGCTGTGCTTCTCCCGGAAAGTTTTAGCGACCTGCCTGACCCCCTCCATGACCGAAAGATCGCCCACAATGACTTCCAGCGGGGCGCCCGCCGCAGCTTCGATCTCCCTGGCCACCGCGGCGCATTTCCCGGCGCTGCGCCCGACGATCGTGACCTGCGCGCCCATTTTCGCCAGTTCACGGGCCGTGACCAGGCCGATGCCGTTGGTGGCACCGGTGACCAGGATGGTCTTGCCTTGCAATGAAGAGGGCATAAATACTCCTTGAAGATTCAAAATGGGTGATATTCGTTAATAG
>JADGQB010000039.1 GCA_017882145.1 Anaerolineales bacterium | reverse complement strand
CCGAGGTAGGTCATCATCGAGTTGAGACCGATGGCCTGGCCGCGACTTTTGGCCGGGAAACTGCCGGTCAGGATGGCGGGGGAGTTGGATGCCAGCATGGCCGCCCCGATGGCCTGGATGCCGCGAAAGACGATCAGCATAATGGTCGAGGGCGCCGCACCGCACAGGGCCGAGCTAAGCACGAAGATACCGAAGCCCCAAACATAAATGGATTTGTGGCCGCGCAAGTCGCCGAGCCTGCCAAAGGTCAGCAGCAGCCCACTCAACACGAGCAGGTAGACCGTCACCACCCATTCGATGGCGGCGATATTGCTGTTGAAAGCATTCTTGATAACGGGCAGGATCGTGTTGACCACGCTCCCGTCCAGGGCCGCCATAAACGATCCGGTGCCCACTGCCAGCAGTACCCACCACTTGCGGTCAATGGTTTGCTTCATTGTGCCTCGATGCATGCTATTTTTCCCCTATTATCACACAATGATCACTCCCAAACCCAAAGCACGCGCAACCCTTCCGGAGAATTCTTCCACCGATTCAGTTTCAGATCGTGAACATATTGCGATATCGTTCTCCTGGCATTCATTAAGGATGGTTTGGGTAATTAAGCGATCAAATTCCAGGAATTTGCGCCACGCCTGCTCCGGCTTTGGCAGTTGATAAATCTCTGTCCTCATGGAATTTCGTTCATCGGATTCCTGCCAGATTTCAGCGCTCGATCGTTCTGGTCGCACCAGGCAAACAATCTGACGCGACGGGATGACCTGAGCAATCAGGGCAGGGTTGCATATGCCACCATCAATTAAAATGCTGGCATCGGGATCGGTGGCTATTATATCTTCTGCCAACAAGTCTAAATATTCGGGAAGAGCCGCTTGATTGAAGCGATCGAATTCCTCCCAGGACATATCAAGTAACCATGCCAGCCCGTTTGGAGCGGTTGACCAGGTTTTATTGACCGGATGACGATCTTGTGTAAATCTGTCATGGTATGTTCCGTAGATGTGCTCGTCCATGTCGTAGACAGGAATATTAAATTGGGCCGAAAGTGCCCGACAAATGGTTGTCTTGCCGGAGCCTGCTCCACCTATAACCCAATAAATCCTGCCATGTTTGAATAGGGCGGTGCGGGATTGGATGAGTAAATCCTGGTTGATGATAAAAGGCATCATAATTTCTCTTTGATAGAATACCAGATGACAAGCATTTTTTAATAGCCGTCCATCGCTTGGGCATTTTGACAGCAGGTGAAAAGGCGGAAAATTGATTTATAAACCAGTTGAACAGCCCAGTGGGTTGACCATGAGTCATTCTCGCCTTAAAAAATCGACTAATTATTTCTAATTGGTTTTGAGTATCGATTCATACTTCTTTCGATACTTGTCTTCCTGCTCTTTCTTCACCATTCCCTTCGCCCTCACCAAAATTTCGTCATCTTTTTCAATATCATATAGCAAGCGCACCGATTGGATAATATCCTGGCGTAACAGGTTGTAATGTTTTTCTTCTGCACACCCTTCGAACTGTTTTTCCAGGTGATCGAGCACAATTTCTCTTGTTTGGCTGCTGGTTGCGGCTACTTTCCAGATATTCTGTAGACATTGTCTGGATGTGATGAACTTTTCGTCCCTGGTATGGCCCAGTATGCGCTGCAGAGAAACAGCGAGTCGGTTCTCCGAATCGCTTTTCGCCAGGTTGCACAGCACCATGATGGCGATTGATCGTTGATAGGAATTCTCATCATCCAATTTATTAACCAGGCCGTCCCAAACTTCATAGATCCAATCCACTTTGTTTTCTGTGATTCCCAAAATGGTTTGAAGAGCGTTCAATCGGATCTTGTCGTCGATCGATCCCAGGTTTTCGATCGATTCCTTCACCGGCTTGTCCATCGATTTTCTCCTTTGATTGTTCAAATATCTGTTTCCAACATGGAGTATTCATACGCGTCAAACCATATCGGATTGCCGCGCTCATCTTTCCGAAAAAAGTTATTCTTCCTGAAATGACCTTCACGCGTGAAGCCAATTTTCTCAAGCAATTTCCATGAGGCTGGATTCTCCGGGTTGCATCTGGCCATTATTCTATGGGCATGGTAATGAGCAAAGCCATACTCAACGAGCGCAGCTGAAGCTTCGGATGCATAGCCTTTCCGCTGGTATTTTGGGTTAAAGATATAACCGAGCTCCCAGGTCATGCGTTCTTTGGGCTCCAACTGCTCGAAATACAAATGACCGATGAGTTTATTTTCCCGTTTGAGTACTACGGCCCAAAAGATGTTTCCCATTGATCTTTGCGAAACTAATTCTTTGGCTTCATCCAGACTGATCGGTTCTCCCGGTTCATAAACATAAATACTGGGGTCAGATAAATACTCATACAGATCATTGAAATCTGCTGAAACGAATGGCCGGATGAATAACCGGTTGGTTTCGATCATGGAAGGTCTCCTGACATATCGCTGCAGATTTTTTCACGTCGTTTATAAGAGAGTCATGGCAGTGGTTCGGATACGATTAACGTTCGGTAGTACCTGATCTTCCATTTTACGTGCGTAGGGGATGGTTGTTTGAGTGCAGACGCGCGCATACTTGCAGGATATTCCGGCCTCCAGGACCACAGCTGACAATTCACCTGAGAGCCCAAAGCCTTCATAATCTTCATCTACAACCAGCAAGTTACCTGTCCGAGCGACCGCTTCACATAGCGCTGTTTTGTCCAGAGGCGAGACAGTTCTCAAATCCAATACTGACGCACTTACTCCATCTTTTTCCAGGAATTCTGCTGCTTCAAGAGCACGGTGTACTCCTACACCTAAACTGGCGAGAGTCACGTCGCGGCCTTCGCGTCGAAGCACCGCTTTACCAATCGGGAGTGGTTTCCATTTATGAGGTACAGGGCCGCGCCTCCCTTCGGCAGGAACATCGAATTGGACAGTTAGACGCCCTCCTGAACCCAGGAATTCAAGAAATGTTTCAGACAGCAATTTGTGTTCGAGGAAGACGACCGGTCCGTCGTGTTGCAAGGCCGCGTACATCAACCCCCCCGCATCCTCTGGTGTGGAAGGCACAATGACTGTCAGGCCGGGGATGTGCGCCAGCCAGCCCCACAAAGACTGTTCATGCTGCCCACCGTCACCGTAACCGCCGCCGCAGGGCGCGCGTACCACGACTGGCGCTGTCCATTTGCCGCCTGAGAAGGTTTCGAGTTTGGAAGCCTGGTTCAACAGGGCATCCATCGAAACGCCGAGAAAATCAACCATATAGAGTTCGACAACCGGGCGCAAACCAGCCATCGCAGCAGCCACACCTGCTCCCAGAAAAGCGCTCTCGCTGATGGGTGTGGCTCTAACGCGTTTCGGACCAAAACGAACCAGCAGATTGCGTCGCAACATCGGAACATCCTCGCCGAAGAGAATGATGCGAGGATCCTCGCTCATCGCTTGGGCGAGCGCGTCATCGATTGCTTCGGAGAAATTCATGGTTGTCATGCAACCACCTCCTGCTGGGCAGAAGCAAGGGCGGACGAGATTTCAGCTTCAATACGGCTATCCAATTCCTTCAATCGCGCCGGGTTCGATACCAGTGCAGTCTGAACCCGTTCGAGCGGGTCATTGGTGGAATACCGACGTGGATCACGCCAGGTTGCCAGGATGGAGGATAGGATGTACCGTACTCCTGCGATTCGTTCACGCAGCGAGCCGCCGCCGGGATGCATAAAGGATCGGATGAGAGCTCCCACTATCCCAGGCAGCTCACGCAGTGGGGCACGGGTTATTCGTAGCAGGATCAAGCCCAGGAAATGACCTTCGAGATGCACACAGTGCGCGTGCAGGAAGGTTGGTCCATTTCCGGAGCGCGCCCGTTCGATGGCTTGCCGGGTAGCCTGCCAGACTTGTTCGACATCCAGGCCATCCACGCCAACGTAGGGAACACCGAGCCCGCAAGCCCTTTCTCCCATACCGCTTTTGGTTGATTCTCCGGGTTGAGTGGTGATAGCCCAGCCATCGTCTTTGCACACGAAGAGAACCGGCAGATTCCATAATGCTGCCAGGTTTATGGATTCCATTAACATGCCCTGGTTCATCGCCCCCTCGCCAAAAAAGGCAACTGCGATTGATCCGGGGCGCAGGGTTTGAGCGGCCAGGGCAAATCCAAGTGCAGCCGGACCTACAGCCCCGATAATTCCCGAAGTGGCCGCCAGATGCTCTTTTGAGAATAAATGCATGTGACCGCCTTGGCCGCCGCACAGGCCGTCTTCGTGGCCGAGCATCTCATGCAGCAGTAAGGTTGGATCCACCCCACGCATAAGAAAGGCTGCGCTGCCGCGATGATCCACGGCCATGGCATCGCCAGGGCATAATTGGGAAACGACCCCCGCGATGATCGCCTCCTCTCCTGTTCCAAGGTGCATCTCTCCGGAGATCAAGCCATCTTCCCATAGTTGAGTAACCGCCTCCTCAAACAGACGGCTTTTTTTCATGAGTGAATAGAGTAACCACAGATCCATAGGCATTATCCAGAAAGATATGTGTTAGTTGGCGGCTTACAGCAAGAACACGGCCCCTAAGGTTGGACCGGGAAACTACTTTTATTATCGCGCAACTTCTGGAAAACAGTGTCAGTTTTCAGGTGGCCGGTAGTCGAGTATGTGATGATTTTCGCTGTTTCGAAACTAAGCCATTGCCTAGCGCATCGTGCCCGAAGGGATCCGCCCACCCTTGACTTTCTCCGCTGTAGAGTCCCTGTTAAGAACCTTATTCATTCAGAGCGTGATTACTTTGCCGGCTCTGGTTTGGGCCTCAAGAATATCCGGCATCCATCCGACAATTCCTACCCGCACCTTTTCAGTCAATCCAAAGTAGTTGAGACAGGTTGAGCAAATAATCAGACGAACCCCTGCAAATGCGCCTTTAGAAAGACATCTCTTGCGCATGCCTGCCGGTATGGAAGCGCCTGGAGAAACTACTATTAATAGACTCCGGGGATGATCTTCCACGGCACACGCCGGCAGTACTCCTCCCAGGCGGCACCATATTTTTTATGGCAGCGCCGGTCGTCGCGGCTGGCGCGATCCACCAGCAGGATGGTCAGGTAGACCACGTAAAAATAGGGTAGGAAGTGATTGAATCCGGCCGGCAGGCTCCAGGCCAGCGCCAGCGTGATCTCAGGCACGTAGTGGAAATGGCGCGCCAAACCCCACCAGCCGGAGGTGAGCAGGAGGTTTTCATGCTGCCTGCCATCCGCAGTGACGTAGCTGGCGCGGATCAGCTCGGGCGGCCGGCCCCATACACTTGAAGCCCCGTCCGTGGCCCGCACCCGCTGGCGCTGGGCATCCGCGGCATAGTTCATGTAGATCGCTCCGGCTCCCAGCACGAAGATGGCAGCTGCCAGCGGCCAGGCCAGGTCGCTCGGGCGCAGCACCAGGTACTGTGCGGTCAGCGTATAGACCGCCGGTACCCAGGCCACCACGCCCCAGCAGATGTAATAGCCGAAACGGTCGTGCATGATGTCGAGCGAGGTGAAGTAACCGCTTTCCCACCAGAAGAACCGGAACAGATACAGCACCATGAGCGCCACGCATACCAGCATGGAGTTGCTGAGGTGTCCGCCTGGATCCAGCTCGACCTGCTTGGCGGCGAAGGAGCAGACGATCACGCTCCAGCCCATCATGCTGAAGCGGCAGTTGGTAAGCTGCTTAAGATTGATGCCCAACAGCGTTGGGTGCAGTTCGACGCCCCAGTAGTAATCCCAGATGAAGTTGCCGGACAGGCTGCGGTCCTCCGAAGTTGGCCAATAGCGCCCTTTGAAATACAGGAACAGGCAGAAGAGCATGGCGAAGAGCACCAGGGTTGCCAGGATCTCGCCAAAATGGTCCCAGACAATCCCGGCCTTGAACAGGTGCAGTCCAAAGGTGCAGCCCAGGAAAAGCACGTGGGTGATGAACCAGGCGGCGATCCCATTGAGCTTGTAGCGCGGGCGGTTGCCGGTGGGTGTGATTGGGCCTTCGTAGTTCTTCCCGGGCAGCCATTGCAGCAGGAGCGCCTCGAATACAGCGAAGATCAGCACGATCCCGGCTGCGCTCGTGCTCGGCCAGGGCCAGTGCGCCGCCACGGAGCTCCAGCCCGCCGAGGTCAGCAGCGGCGCGAGCGAGCCGTTGAACGGCTCGAAGGTGCACACGATCCAGAAAATGATCGCTGCAGGCGGTGTAATGAGAATGAGCAGCAGCGGCCCCAGCGTCGTGCGCACGAATTGAACGACCGGGTTCTCGCTCCCGGCCGCCCAGGTGGTCAGCTTCTCAACGGACGTGGGTTCTGTCATGGCAATTTTCCTTTTGCAGGCTGTCGCGCGGGTCAATTTTACTGCCATATGCCGCCTGCAATGTGCTTAGGCTGCACGATTTGTCAGGTAGCATTATTGGTAACTGCTAAACATGATCGTTATTATTTTGGATGCCGGGCCCTGCCTATCCAGCGATGGACTGAGGCAGAATACATGCGGTATTCCTCGCCGAACTTGGCAGCCAGATAGCGCTCTTCCGGCGCGATCAGAATGTAGTGGCAGGCGACCAGTGACGGGATGAGCAGCACGAATACCAAGGGGAGATTGAATGACAGTGCGGTCCCTGACAAAAAGCAGGCAATCCCCAGGTAGATTGGATTCCTTGAAACTGAGAAGACCCCTGTGCTAACTATGCTGGTTGTGGGATGCCCTGGATCGGTGGGCTGGCCATGCCGGGCAAACTCTCGACGCGCAAAGACGATCAAGCCTATACCTGCGACGATAAGTGCAACACCCCCGCTGATTCTGACTGGTGAGAGGAAATTAATGGGAAAATGGAGCGGTACAACCAATTGCAGCGCAATGGCTGCCAGGAAAGGAACGCCAAAAACAACTTCGGAAATCTGCCACCAGCGATTATGCGCGGCATCCATCGACATTCGCGACATCATCTTCCAAGTTTATTCTGTCCCGCCTTCGAGGTCAAGTCGCCTGACGGGTGGGGTTAGTTCCAGCGGGTTGGGGTTCGCGGAAAAGCCGGCGTCGGGAGGAAAAAATAGGCTGCTAACGTTTCTTCCCGTTCGAAAGTCTTAATTCATCCAGTCGTTGTTTATTCTCATAGGGTCGGATGTAGCACAGGTAGTCATCCTCGGGGATTTCTGCATCGAATCTTTTCCTGACTTCCTCATACGCGACAATGCGTTGTGTCAGTTTCTCGCAAATATACAGTTCACATTGTGAACAGTTGTCCAGGCCCCTCTCGATGACACACGGCCTGACTGGGCAGCTTTGGTCGATCAACTTGGGATCTGTTGCCATACAACCGTCACAACAGATCTGTTCGGGAGACAGCCTGAAACCGAAGTATTTGAACCAGCCATCACTCAGTTTTTGGCGGTTGGATGGGTTGTCTTGGAAATTGGGCTTGTAAGCCAGGCACAAATCGCAGCGATAACCGCATCTTGTCAAAATGGGTTCCACATCATCACTCCGCGTTCTCATATTCAGGAAGTATTGTCGACCACTAATGTGGGCTTCCCGTTGAGATATGCTTGCTCAGCACACTGCACTGCAACTACCTGTTACCAGGAGTTACTTACTCGTCAAATCTCATACTGTCGGCTTCAAGGTCAACCCATACAGCACGCCTAGTATCAGCATCTCGCCTAGTCCAGCCACAATCGAATAGAGTAATGTTTTTACGGGTACATTGAACATCACCCATTGAGAGGCGGCATACATGACAACCCGGAAAAACCATACCAGGAAAGCAAAGCTTACTCCTTTAACAAATCCTGTCGCGCCTGGCAGGCTTGTGTAGAGCAGCAGAAACACACCGGCCATGATGAACCCAAACACCAGGTCGATCACAATCCCTGACACCGGATTGATGGACGTTTTTGCGATGGGCTTGAAGACTTTGTAGAGTCTCTGGGCAAGCGGGTTGGCATTTATCACCCCGTCCAGGATTCCGAACAGGATTCCACTGGCGAGACTGACAATGATGTAACCAATCATTGGCGATATCTCCTTTCGGATGAAGATGCGATCGGTCTCACATTCCAGGAATTCACGCAGCACACCAGCAGGGTGCAACGGAACTGTCGATTAGCCGGGCGGCCAGCCGCCACTCGCCATTTCATTGGCATAAGGCGCTGAAGAGTTCCTAATATTTTTTCTTAATTTATGCGCAATTATGGCAGATCATTACACTTCATCTTGAGCAGGAGCAGCTAACCAGGCTCGGATCGCCGGGATATGATCGAGATAGTGTCCGTAGGATTCGCTTTTCAGGATCTGGTAAGGGGTTACATCGTCCGGGACACCTTCCACGCGCTGAGTTCCGAAGAGATAGGCTTCAGAGTGGGCCTCGACTTCGCGGATCAGGTCTTGGAATACTTGCTTCGAGTCCAGCAGAATATCATCCGGGTTGCGGTCGGCGATTTGTTCGTTAAGGATTGCGTTGAACTCATCCAGGCTGATATCCTCAAGCCAGATTTTGGGCGGCTTCTGCAGCCTTAGCGCAAGTCCAAGCGCCAACCACCGGTCATATTCAGTGACGTGGGCGATCACATCCTTGATGGACCATGTCCCGGACGCCAGAGGTTCTGACAGCCGCTGATGAGGGATTTGAGCGATTAAGCTGTCCCATTCGTTGCGTGCGGATTTCATAGCCAGTAGAAGTTCCGACTTGGATGTAGGGTCATTCATAGGGGGCGCATCCTCCTGATCAGGTATTCATTACGAGCTATAGTCATCCTTTGGCCGTGAACTGCCTGCGCGGATTTCGGGCCGGAGTCTATATTGCGTAATTGAATTACCTGATTCAAAACAGATTCGGTATATCTTCTCCCTTGATTATCGCGCATTTTGGGGCTTGTGATTCCACTTTCCCTATTTTGGGATCTGTGCCCGCGTAGCGTTTTATTTCAACGCGAAATAGTCCGCTACCTTACGGAGATCGCCCATCTTCACTTCCATTTGATCTTCGACTTCCAGAGAGATCGTTGCTTGTGGAACACGTTCTATTAGTGCTTTGTAGAACGGCTCGAAGTCAATCGTTCCCCGCCCAATGGACCAGTGGTTATCCCCGCTGCGGTCATTGTCATGCAGGTGGATGTGGCGGAGCCGCTGATCCATCCTGCGCACCCATTCCACTGCATCCAGTTTGGAAAACACGTGCTGGTGCCCGATATCCATGCATAAACCCAAAAAGGGGTTATCGACAGCATTTACAAGCCGGACCAGTAAATCCGGCGACTTATCGATATCGTTCTCAAGTACGATCTCTATCCCGGCCTCCGCCCAACGGCGGATCTCCTGTTGCCAGAATTCAATATTCTTTTTGAGCCAGGAGTCTTGCAGTTTAAAGAGCTCATTTTCCACCTTGTACCCGCTGTGCAAGACCACCCGGCTGGCTTCGAGGTTTACAGCCGCCTCGAAGGTCATATCCATCCGGCGCTGAACGACCTCCTGGATCAAATAGTCTACGTGGCCATACTCCATACCGATGAAGGGGCCATGGATGGCAATGGTTCCCTGGAATTGGGCACGGACTGCCTGGTGCAGCCTGAAACGTGTCTCCCAATTCTGCTCAGATTGAACGCCAATCAGGCCGTAGCTGCCGAGTTCAATCCCAGCACCCAGTTTGGCTATTTCAGGCAAATAGGGGAGCATTTCCGGCTCTCCAGTCATACACATCATCAAGTTCATCTTATATTCCCATATTTGCGCCTTGCCTGGATTCTGCCGATTGCCGGGTTTCCCTCCCCTCAGCCAATCTGGACGTTCACATTCGGGGTCCCAAGAAAGCGGCCGAGGTCTTGCGCTTCTTCACGAATGCCATCGATTACCGGATCCGAAACTGTACCAAACGGCTTCACGGTTATTCGCAGGCGATCCGCATCCCGTGCATATTCCCAGACTCCGGCGGCGCGCCCGTCGATGAGCACTACCGGGGCGATCCAGCCCTGTGCCCGGTAGACTTTCGGTTGGTGCTCCAGGGCCATGAGATGCTCCCTCTGTCTGTGGCCGAGCAGGAAGGAATCAAAGTACGGCAGTAGCCGGACCAGTGGGCGGTCGAACCCGGCCTGCGCCAGCTCATTGAGATCCTCCCGCAGGACTGCCCCCGCCCGGCCTTCAACATCGACTGGTGCGTAATTGGCTTGTTGGCGCGCCCAGATCTCAGTCGCATCCGAAAGCAGCATGCCGACCCACAATGCAAAGTCTTTGGCTGTTGCTGGGCCATAAGCCCACAGGTATTTGCGCAGGAGCATTTCCTCCGCCTGCTCCCCCGTTATATCCTGCCAGTGCGGGATCCATGCGTCGGCCCGGACGAAAGTCGGCTCATTACCGCGCTTGGGCCCGTAGCAGACCACCCCGCGTGCGGCTGCCAGGTTAAGCAGGTCCACGACTGGAAAGATCAGTTCACCGACCGGCACGGCCGCCACTTTTCTCCGGCTTCCCCAACCTCCGCCTTGTATCGCCTGCATTTGCACACCCAGCGCGCGGCTCACACGCTCGGCGATCTCCGGCCGAGTGCGTGGCTGATCAAGCGCCTCCAGTGCCGCTTCGATCGCCGCCTCCACAACCTGTTTGGGCACACCCTTTCCAAGCGTCCAGCGGATCTCTCTTTCCGCCCGTCGTGCGGAACCTCGCACGAAGATCGCCAGCTGCTCGGAAGGTACCAGGAACAGGGTGCGGCGCATGCAGGACGCCTTGACCAGCAGCCGTTCGCTGAGAGCCGCTTCGATATCTGAAACCCGCAGATCGCGGACTCTCGACCAAAGCGAGATTTGCGCGGCCGAGAACAGCTGCGCCTGGGCTCCGTTCATGTCACCGGCAACCGAAATAAGCGCCTTGTCCGGCGCCCGCTCCGAGAGATGGTGCCGCGCCAGCCGGAAGGCGGCCACCTGTTCCCAGGTCACGGGGTATTGCGCTTCCTGGCGTATTAACACTTCGGCTCTTTCCTTGTGTAAACAATTCCTGGATAAGACCTCCCGCATTTATTTCTCCGGAATGCGGAGAGGGGCAGAGGTTGGTTATGTGTTCCAGATCATCTTTTCGAAGATGGAGATGAGCAAAGTTCTGGCTTACAAAAATTCCGGCAATGAAATTTATTTATGCTTGCGAGTGTATTTCGTTATGTACTCCGGCACGGCGACATCCATTGTCATTAGTTTATCACGCTCAGGCGGCAGAGGCTTCTCCTGCAGCGGGATCACTCCCGCCCAAATGGGCAGTCCTTGATCGGCCTCATCATCCACAGGCGGGCCGCTGCGCACCTTGGCTGAGGCCTGATCGATTTTAATGGAGACCACGCTGGTGGCATTCAGCTCCTTGCGGTTGGGCAGGCGCGCTTCAAGCCAGCGTCCGGGCAGGAAGTGTTCTGTAATTGCCTCCAATGCCGCCAGTTTTTCCTGATTCCCTTCAACAGCTCGTCCCACCCCATACAGCACCACCGAACGATAATTGACCGAGTGGTTGAACACCGAGCGCGCCAGCACCAACCCATCCACCAGCGTCACTTCCACGCATACCGGGTATCCCGCCTGGATGTGTTTGATCAGGCGGCTGGAGTTGGCTCCATGCATAAGGATCGTATCCTCAACCCTCGCAAAGTTGATCGGGATGACATAGGGCTGTTCGGCCTCCACGAAACCGACGTGACAGATAAGCGCTTCATCGAGGATCTGGTAGATGGATTCGCGGTCGTACAGCCCGCGCTTGGGAGCGCGTTTGATCCGGTTCCGGTTGGTTTTTGGGAATTCCGCCATGTTTCAATCCTTTGAAAAAGTCTTTAATTGTACCGTCCGAAAAGTGGGTGGTTGGCATTGATCTGCAGCAGGTCCCACAGATTTCCATATAGATCTTCAAAAACAGCCACCATTCCATACGATTCTTCTTTTGGAGCTCTTACAAACTTAATGCCCTTGGAGACCATTTCTTCATAATCTCTCCAAAAATCATCGGTGTTGAGGAACAAAAAAACTCTTCCACCGGTTTGATACCCAACAAAGGGTTGCTGTTCCGGCTTGGAAGCCTTCGCCAGCAGCAGTGTTGTTCCGCTGGAGCCGGGCGGAGAAACCACCACCCAGCGCTTATCTTGTTCCGGCTGGTAGGTATCTTCGATCAGCGTAAAATGCAGCTTCCCGGTATAAAAAGCAATGGCTTCGTCGTAGTCTCTGACGACTAATGCAATATGGAGTATGGATTGTTTCACAATAATTTCCCTTTTAGATCTCAGGATTCGATCCTTTTGAGGCGATCTTCTTTGTCCGTTTCCCTTCAGGGTTTCGGCAAAAACACTTTTATCCCATCCCGCTCATCGATTACCAGGGCTTTGGATGGATTCCGAAGAACGATCCTCGTCATCCACATATCTCCTATTGCTCCGCTTGCATTGATGGTTCCAATTATTCCCAATAAAGCTACCCATAAGGTTCCCTGCAATAGCCACATTCCCAAAACCACCAGAATAGTGATGCAGACGAGTGGTGCAAGTACTATGACGATGTAGTTGTTTCGATGATAGGCATATCCGGGAGCAGTGGCATAGAACATCATCCCTTTCCATAGGATGCCATACCTGGGTCTGGCTCCAAATATTCGCATGAACAAACCGTGCGTCAGCTCATGCACAACGAATGTCAGTAGAATTCCTGCGAAAGCCAGGCCGGTTTCTCTCAGACCATATTCACCTTGCGACGGCAGCTTTCCCAATCGGATGGCTAAATTAAAAAAGATAAACCCAAAGACGACAAAAAGGAGTACACCAAGGATATTTAAGCTGATAACTCGACTGCGTTTTTCCGTCACTTTCCAGTTCAGGATTTCCTGATAATTGTCAGGTAATGATCCTGGGGCAAGAATTGGCTTATTTGTTTTTTGCATGGATTTCCTTTTGCCTGCTTCCAAAAAAATGTTTGCGTATCACGATCAAGTAAATAATCACGGACAAAGACCAGATGAAGTTACCAAAATCGATTGTGGTCGCCTGTCCCCTTGACAGGAACAACCCAACACTTCCGAAATAAATTAAGTACACCACCGTCAAAATATATCCCCAGCGGGATAGGGAAAAGAGTCCCCAGGCAATGGTCAGCGCCAGGCCGGCGACCAACACCAGAAACCAGGGACCTATAGTTGGCGGCAATCCGTGCCGTTCAGCGATGCTGCTGCTTACCTGGATTGGGTTGGTGAACAAGGTGATTAATAGGACAACCGCCCCAAAAGTATAGAAACCCGAAATCAAAATAATGCCAGGCGGCTTGTTTTTTGAATTAATTGTATTCAAGGTTTCTTCTTTCATCTAGTGAGGGGCCACTTCAGGATGAGTACTGCAAGCAGAATCGCCATATCGATGAGCAGGCCGACCATCCCCTGACCATCCAGATTCTGCATCCTTCCATTCCAGAAAAAAATAAAGATAACGGATGAAAGCCCGATCGCCGCTACGATGACTGGCCGCCACCAGGCCTGGCTCAGGAAGATCCCTATCCCGCCAGCGATGAGGCCAATGGCAACCAGGAATAATGAAACACTCACCAGATTCCGAGCTGCTTCATTCCCAAGAAGTCTTGAGAATGCCCACGATCCATCCGGCCAGACCATCCCGGGTTTAAGTTCAAAATACCGCGCGCTATGACCGGCGTACAACAGATGTACCAGACTGTGCATCAGGATTAATATGCCAAAAATGTACCTCATCGAAGAATCCTCCTTTTTATTGAATATGGTGTTGCGTGAATATCATCCGATTGCTGCCCGCCGCGCAGACCGATACTCCCCATGGAGGGACGGGTAGGCAGCGGAACCGGCAAACCTCATCCATGCCAAAATGGCTATTTTCCTTTGTGTTTCTTATGTACCACGCGGGTCGAAGTATCAGGGCCACCAACTGCTGTCTCCCTCAAACTCGCATCTTCAAAAGCGCTTATTTCCCTTGTCGTGATATCAAGGTATACAAGCGATGAATAGCTGCTCGTGGAGCCCTCCTGCCCCGCAGACACATTGCCTGCCGTGCCCATCCCTTCGCGATAAGACGAAGAGATGTTTTTTATTCCTGCGGGAAGTTGGCTTCCATGTACGCCGTCGCCAAACACAATGAAACTTTCTTCGACGTTCAAAACAAATACTCGATCGTTGGGCCCGGAAGAATCAAAGCTTGTCACTTCCTTCCATGGTAGGCCGTCTACTCTTACATTCACAAGGCCTTGGGGTGGCCATTTGATCTTGGATCCGGATGTTTCTGCATATATCTGTGGTATCCGCACAGGCAAATACAAAATTTGGGAGCGGCTGTTACGAATAACGCCATCTTCTTCCTGCTTCCTTCGCCGGGTGCTTCCTTTTTGAAAACGAAACAGTCGCCGTAACAAGCTCATGGTCACCTCTTATGATAAACACGCCCAAGCGGCGTGAAACCCCTCAGGGGCACAGGCCGGTGAACAACCGATGCGAAATCCATCTGTTATCTGGTGCCTGTCTGGCTTGGCGTGCTAACGGTCTGCGCTTTCACTCATAAATTCTTGAAGTGCCTGCACAATATGATTTAATGCCGCCAGCGATTTTGGAATACTTTCCGGGATTTCCAACCCATGGTTCGCACCTTCGATTACAAGAGTACGACCCTTGGTTACGCTTTCAAGATATTTAAGAATGTCAGGTTGGTAGAGTTCATCCGCGCTTCCAATGATGAAGAGCGAGTGCGGATGGATTTGCTCGATGCGTGCACGCAGCCATTCAAGGGGTAATATTGGTGTTGCCCACACGCAAGTTGCACTCTGAAAACGAGCATTAGCCAGAAGATGACCCATCGCTATCGTTCCAAGTGATTTTCCGACCAGGGTGATCTGATCATAGGAGCGCTGTGAAAGCGCAGCATTGCAGGCTGCAAAAACATCCCTTGAAATCCATTGTTCTTGCTTGCTTTCAGGCTGCTCCTTGAAATCGGTTTGATAGTAAGTGTACTCGACCCGTAGCAAATCTGCTCCTTGTTCGAGCAAAATGCGACCGGCATAATGTAAAACAGGCATATCTGCCGAGTAGCGATAACCTGGCAGGATAATGCCCAAATGGCGTGTTGAGGTTGGTTGAATAATGAAAGAATTGGGAACTTGTTGATTTTTATGACCAATGACATTGAGCGATTTGATATCCATCTCAAGGATCCTTTGATCAATTTTAATTAGCCCAAGTGCCTGCCAGCAAAGACTTGGCCCCAGCGGCGAACTGGTGCGACTCATTCACTAATTATCGCACAATTCTGCCGCCGCAGCCCCTTTCGCCCAGCATTCTTTAGAGCAGCGGGCTTTGTCTCTGTCTGCCCGATTGCCTGTGCCGGGAAGCCGGTTTGGGTTGCATAAACTCATGGTAGCGCTGCCGTTGCTGCTACTACCGCGGCAGAATCCATGTACATCATCACAGTCAAATACCAACCAAGCAATACCATCCAGGGCATTTCTGCTATATCTTTCGCCGGGGAATGAATCTCCACTCCGGATGACATGTGCATCATCCCCCCGATATTTTTATAGCTGATCAATGCCTCTCCTGTCTCTGTTCTGAACTCATATTTTGTTGACCAAAAGTTGGTGTTGGCCAGATATTTGCGCCCGTCGGGAAATTCCAGGGTTCCCCCTCCACTCCAGGAATTGTTCCTGAAAACTGCCAGGTCCGTCTCTGTTCCACTGCTGCGAACGGTCACTTTGGTTTGCCAGAAACCTACCCGTTTAAAAGTCCAGCTTCCATCGGCACTCGTAGCGGTAGCGAAGGAACCAAAGGAACTTCTAAAATTCAAATTTCCAGCCAGCATGTCCCCGGCATGCAGTTCATATTCCATCTTCAACGCATGCGGCTGTACCCATTTCAACTCTTGCCCGATCAAATTGGCCATCTTTATCATTTTGAGTTCTCCATAATATGAATTCACTTAACAGCAACGTCATTATATTTATTCAGCTCATTCGCCCAACGGGATGGACCTCGCCAAGCACGTGTGCCCGTCTGGGTATCCCGCCTGCCTGTCCTGTGTACTTTGCGGGGCACCCCGTAGGAACATGAGTCGCCGATAACTTCTCCCCATTATCACTCCATTCTCTTAAATCGCCAACGGTATCCACCTCGGCGGCCGGCCAATCTGCACCACCTGGCAGCCGGTTATCCTGATTCACTTTCTGATCGAAGTACCGACTTTGTTCATGAACTTCCTGACACGCTCGACATCGACGTGGTTTTCGAATTTCCCTTCGAACTTGAAGGTCGTCCCGACGATTGCACCATCGGCGATTTCCAATTGTTCAACCACATTTTCCAATCGAACACCCGTGTTGACAAAAACAGGCGTGTCCGCTACCACCTCTTTTACCCGCCTGAGGACGTTGATATCCGTTTGAGAGCCGGCGGTAAGCCCGGAGACGCACAGCCCATCCGGCCGCAGGTTGAATACGGTCGTCCTGGCGATTTCCGCAATATCCCGCTCTGCCAGGTAGCGCGCCGATTCGGGCAGGATGTTGAAGAGCAGCCGCACTCCGTCGGCGCCGATCGCGTACTGGTGCCGGATGATTTCCCCGCAATCCGGGTTCCATAAGCCGAAATCGCTCGCATATACGCCGGAAAAGACCTCGCGTATGAATCTCGCGCCGGTTGCGACAGCCAGGTCGAGCGACGCGCTCGGATCCCAGAGAACATTCACTCCAAACGGGATCCTGATTTCGGGCAGCAGTTCGCCGATGATGCGCGCCATACAGGCGACCGTAATCGTATGGACCTTGGTGAGATAGGGCATGCTGAACTCGTTGGAAAACATCACGGCATCCACCCCGCCATTTTGCAGGGCGGCCAGATCTTTCCTCGCCCAGTCGATCACCCCCTTCAGCCCCTCTTTTTCATTGTAGCCTGGATCTCCGGGTAAAGCGCCCAGGTGGCACATCCCGATCACAGGTTTCTTGACGCCGAAGAGATCTTCCATCCAGTTATTCATAATTATCCTCATCTTAACGATGGATGTATATCCAACAGAATAAACTTCGCGTAGCCCGTCGTACCCGGAGGGAGTTACCTTCTGATATCCAAAAGTCAAAAGCTTATCTCTGGATGAGCGGCAAAAAATTCGGATACAACTCATCAACCACGATCAATCGAACCTGTATCATAACGGGCTGTACAGCGGAAGCGTCGATCGCCGAAACAGTGAGCGTACCCAAGTAGACGCCATCTTCCAGGCCGGACTGATCCACACCCACCCTGAGCGTATCTCCGATCGCCTGCGTTTGCAGCCAGGAAGCATCAGAGCTCACCTGCCAATCGAAAGTCGAGCATTCCTGCGTAATGTTCAGCGTGGCTGAAGGTGGTGGGTTGCCGGCGTGGACTGCCAGGAAAGTCACGGCCTTAGGATAGACGCTCAACGCCGGCGGGGTAGTGGAGGCCTCCGTGATGCCCGAGAAACGGGTACCATTGGTGTAGCGGACCCAGACTCCCTGTCCACGATAGTTACCACCCGGTACCGCCCATGTTAGGGGCGATGTGACCACTTGTGGTGCGCTGAAAATGGAGACCGCATCCACATAAACATCCGCGGTCCCACTCTGCCAGAATTGGAAGATCAGGAAAGCATCCTCAGGGTTGGTATTAAATGTGAAATTAAGGGCGAACTCTTGATACTGATTGGAGGCAGTGAAGTCGGTACCCCGAAGGCTGAGTGGACCGTACTCCGTTCCGCCGCCCTTGACCGAGATGCGCGCAACCTCGCTGTTTGAGCTGTTGCTGTTGACCTTAAGTCTGAAATATGCCACCATCGGCGTATCTTTTATAAAGGTTGTATCATAGACCCAGGCGAATGATTCCCCGTTGCCAGGATAGAGCCGGTAGGCGCTGCCTCCCCAGGCCGCCGGGTCGCTGACACTCACACCATTGCCCCACAATTTACTGAATGTTCCAAAGGTGTCGTCGGCCAGCCAACCCAGACTGAACTGCACCTGCGGCAGTCCGTTCCCATTTAGATTGTAGAGCGTCACCTGCGGTTGCGTGGTACTTAATTGTTCAGATTCGAGTTCAGCCGGCGGAACACTCGCCCCGAAGTAAATATTATCGCCGGCTGTCAGGGTCCGGTTGAAAATGTCGCGCGTTTTAACATAGACCGGGTCCCAACCCGCTGTGCTGCTGAGCATCCAAGTCTTATTGGCAGCATATGGCTCCCAGGCTGAGTTCGTGAAACAAACATCATTGCTGACCATCATCTGCTGCGCGGCACCCAGACCAACAAACCCACCATTTGTGGCCCGGTCGTAGATATACAGGTTCACGTTGGGGCTTATCGTGGAAATGGCTTCGTTTTCAATGATCACGGGCGCATAGACAGGATCACTGCCAAAATCCTG
>JADGQB010000206.1 GCA_017882145.1 Anaerolineales bacterium | reverse complement strand
TAAACCAGCCCGTGGTAGGAGGGGTCCGGAGTTGTGAAGCTTTCGAAGCGGCCGCTGCTCCAATCGAAGTTGCCGCCATCCACGATCACGCCGCCGATGCTGGTGCCGTGCCCTCCGATGAACTTGGTGGTGGAATGCGTCAGGATGTTTGCGCCAAATTCGAACGGGCGGCACAGGTAGGGCGTGGCAAAGGTATTGTCGATCACCAGCGGGATGTTGTGCGCTTTGGCGCTGGCTGCCACCTCTTCGAATGGGAAGACCGAGATATCCGGGTTTCCCAGCGTTTCACCGTATATGATCTTGGTATTCGGGCGGATGGCCTTTTCGAAGTTCCCGGGGTTATCCGGGTCCACGAACGTGACCTGGATGCCGAGCCGCGGGAAGGTATAGTTGAACTGGTTGTAAGTCCCGCCGTACAGCCGGCTGCTGCTGACAATATGGTCTCCGGCCGCGCACAGCGTCAATACCACCAGGGTCTGGGCCGCATGCCCGGAGCTGGCTGCCAGCGCGCCCACCCCGCCCTCCAGGTCCGCCAGGCGCTGCTCGAGCACATCCGTGGTCGGGTTCATCATGCGCGTATAGATGTTGCCCGCCTCCTTTAGCGCAAACAGGTCCGCGGCATGCTGCGTATCCCGGAACTGGTAGCTGGTGGTTTGGTAGATCGGCACGGCGCGCGCACCGGTGGTGGGATCCGGCACCTGCCCGGCGTGCAGCTGCCGGGTGGCAAAGCCAAATTTGCGGTTGTTGTCAGGCATGGGTTGCATCTCCTTCTTCGCATCTTAATTAACGAATTCAATGTGTATTCAATTTCAACGTTCCAACGTTTCTTCAAAAAACAAAAAGCCCCTTCTGGATATGAAGGGGCTAGGTAAGGGTAGATACAGCCTCTCATCTTCCAGATAAAACTGCCGGAATTGGCACCTTGACTGTCGTCAGGTTGCCGAGGCTTCAAAGGGCCGGTCCCTCCGCCTCTCTGGATAAGAGTATTGCACGCTTCGGTTGTTAAAGTTGCCGGTTTATATCACGGCTGAATGGAAAAGTCAAGTGCAGGCGCTGACGCAGCTTGTAAACAAGGCGGCCCGGAAACAAGTACTATGTTGGCATATTGAGTGGTATCGCCAGTGCGGATCAAACCGATCGCGCCGCATGCATTCTTTCTCATATTATCTCGCGCAGAATCTTTGCTTCAATCGATTCACTACACTGGAATATCTTGCAAAAACTGCTCCACAACCCTTTTTAGAATCAACCCTGATTGCCCTCATGAACTCAAAGCCAATGATTTTCTCCGTTCGCCTTCAAGAGCTCTACCATTTGACGCACTTCCTGCTCCCGGTTCTTGGCACATACCAACACGGCATCCTCCGAGTCCACAATCACAATATTCTGAACCCCAATAGTGGCAACCAGCCGCGTTCCACCAAACACAAGCGTATTATGTGTATCGATCTCTTTATAAGGACCCACAAAGATATTTCCATCCTGGTCTGTGGGTAGTAGTTCTGCCAGGCTTGCCCAACTTCCAACATCCGTCCAACCAATATCGACAGGGATGACAACCACCTCCCTGGCATGTTCCATCACTCCATAATCAATTGTCTGTTCATCCACGCGCTTCCAGACCTTAACTAACAAACCCTTGGCGTCCAAGCTCCCGAATCCAGCTTCCACTTCCATCAGTTGAGCATAAAGATCTGGCATTTGATTCTGAAATTCAGCCAGGATGCGATCCACCCGCCAGACGAACATGCCGCTGTTCCATGAAAAATCACCGCTGGCCAGCATATGTTGGGCAACTTCCAACGTTGGTTTTTCGGTGAAGCGTTCTACCCGGAAGACTGGAAAATCCCTCATCATGCCCAGACTCTGGCCCTGCTTAATGTAGCCAAAACCGGTTGAAGCACAGACCGGCTTAATCCCCAGGGTTACCAAATGTCCTTCAGCGGCTGCTGATTTGGCAGCTTCCAACACCTGGCGGAATTTTTCTGTATCCCTGATATAGTGGTCCGCCGTCAAAACTGCCATGATTGCCTGAGGGTCTCTCTGCCGGATGTGAATTGCCGCCAGCCCAATGGCAGGCGCTGTTCCGCGTCCGACAGGTTCATTAATAAAATTGGACATGGGTAGTTCTGGTACCTGGGATGCCAACAGTCCACTCTGATCTTCCCGGGTAACCACAAAAATTTGCTCCGGCTGGAAGAGTGGTGTAAGGCGGTCCACTGCATGCTGGAACATGCTGCGTTCTCCCACCAATTTGAGGGATTGCTTGGAGCGACTGCGGCGGCTGAGTGGCCACAATCTGGTTCCGCTGCCTCCTGCAATGATCACTGCATAATACATCTTTTGCTCCAGTTTTCCAGGATGGCGTAGCTCATTAAAAACCTCGCAAATCAACGCTCTGCCGCTTTGGAAGTCCTTCTTTCGGTTCGCGCTTTAGGACCACATATTGGATCCCGTGTGCTTCACAAAAGCTGCGCTTATCAGGCTTATCGCCATCTTCATTTACTGCATAGATGTCTGGTTTGATCCGTGCGATCTCCGGCTCGGCGTCCATCCAGCCGCTGCCAGATGAGATCAATGCCTGCTTGACGAAGCGGATCGATTGCACTACATACCTGCGTTCCTCCTGTGGGAACATGGGATGACCATCCCCTTTCAGGAACCGAACGTTTTCATCAGACCCGGCCACTACATATAAATCCCCCAGTTCAGACACTTCTTCGAAAAAGCGAACATGACCTGAATGGAACCAATCGTAACAACCAGTTACAATCACCTTCTTATTTTGTGACCGGTGGTCCGGAGCATTTATCTGAAACTTCGGAAATTCTTTTAGAATCGCTTGCTTCGCGACTTGATATTTCAGCCCGTTGGATGCACAAAATACACGCTTTTGGTGATTGTCATTGCTTTCGTTCACCACCCACGTACCTGAATACCGCTCGACTTGTAGGGGAAGACTATCCCGGTCTGCCAATTGATCGACAAGATGAATTTGATTGACGTAGCGGATAGCCTGTAGAAAATACATTCGCTCTCCCTGGGAAAACTTAGGGGAGAGCCCATCCAGACTGCGTACCAGTTGATCGGACCACAGGAATACATGCAGTTCGCCTTGCCTGGAAGCTTCTTCCAGGAAGCGAATATCCGAGCAGCGGATATCATCAAAACCACCTGTTACAACCGCTTTCTCCATCCTATTTTCCTGCTACCTGGCCGACTGTCCGCACCTTAACCTGGAACGCTCCCAGAACTGGTGTATCTGAAACCACATATAGATACCCGCCGCCACAACCAGAGTACATGGCGCCGGGGTATCGTTCCTGGTAATGCTCCAGGAGGGCCACCAGGTCGACCCTGAGCGATGGATGCCTGACCGTATTAGGCAGTATATTTTCCCAGCATGTCATGCACAAATTCATCGACGCGCCTAAAGCTTTGACATCCCGGGCAAGGATTGCAGCATAACAATCCTTGCCAGACTTGCTCAAGCGTGCGATCCAGTCTGGATCCAGGTTCTTTTCGCCAAGCGGCGAATATCTGGGCGGTCTCTGCGCCACCGGTATCATGTAAATGACTTCCTCCAACCAACGCGCGACCAGGGGTTCATTGCAGGATTCAACATGGACAGGGAAATACCCGCCCTCAAAAGCATAGTCGTAGTCCAATCGACTGATGCCAGGGTAAATAATGCCTGCCATATCCTGGGAACCGGATGGTTCTACCTTTCCATCATTTTCTGCCAGGTATAGCTCACGGACTAACCCAGCCGGCTCCCGGTCAGGCAGGCGGTCGCCCCACAATTCCATGGCCACTTTCCGGGTGCTGGTACCCATGCCGCTGAGTTCCATGAAGCGAACCGTCGGTTGCAAAGACACCACCACCATCGAACCGGGTGGATCAGGGTTCAGCCTGGATAAGAAGGGTTGATCAATCCACCCACCGGCAAAAGCCATCCGGTATGGGACCAGACCGATTGCATTGGTAATTTCAGGAGAAGGTGTCTGTAAATCGTTCACGGCGCCCCTGTTGCTAAGCGTGATCTTCAACAGTGTGTTTCCCGACTTTTCGATCAGCGTACTGCTGCTCGATCCAGACATAGGTTTTCGCCAGGCCCTGTCGGAATTGAATATTGGGTTCCCAGCCGAGCACTTGCTTGATAAATGTGTTATCACTGTTGCGTCCGGCAACGCCGCGCGGTGCGCCGAGATCGTATTTTCGCTCAAGTTTGATACCACCGATCTCCTCGGCCATACTGACCAGGTCGTTGATTGCAATTAACTCATTCGAACCCAGGTTGATTGGAGTGGCGATCAACTTGTCGCAGTGCATGATCATGTCGATGCCTTTGACGCAGTCATCGATATACATGAAGCTGCGGGTTTGGGTGCCATCGCCCCAGATCACGATCTCGTGTTTACCGGCTTCCTTGGCTTCGATCACTTTGCGGCAAATGGCAGCCGGTGCTTTTTCCCTGCCCCCGTCCCAGGTGCCCAGTGGCCCATACACATTATGGAACCGGGCAATATGTGTTTCAAATTTCCGCTCCGCCCAATATTCCTGGCAGAACATTTCGGACATGAGCTTCTCCCAACCGTAACCCCGTTCAGCCATGGCGGGGTAGGCATCCGATTCTTTCAAGGCGCGTACGTGCGGGTCTTGTTGCAGTGTCACATTGTACGCACAGGCAGAGGAAGAAAAGAAATATCGTTTTGCTCCGGCCCGGTATGCAGCCTCCACCATATGGGTGTTGATCAGGATGCTGCGCAAGCACTCGATGCGGAATCGCTCAATAAAACCCATGCCACCCATATCGGCGGCCAGGTTGTAAACCTCGACCGCGCCTTCAACTGCACGGATGGCATTTTCCTTCTCGCTCACATCCAGGCAGAGGTTTTCGACGCCGGGCACGTGCTGGTACCAATTCGGCAATGGTTTTTTATCAATCGCACGAATGCGGGTGAAACCCTGATTATGGAAATAGCGGGTAAGTGCACCGGCAATAAACCCACCGGCGCCTGTAATTACGATCAAATCATCCTTCTTTGTATCTCTATTCAAGGTGATAACAGGTTCTGCATTATTCATATTACAAACTTCCTTTCGTATTTATATGGTATCGTTACCACGGTATGCAAAAAAAATATTTGCACTGGTTCATTGAGTTCTTTCCCGAACTCATTTTAGTGCGGTAATCTCTCTGATTCCTCCGCTGGATTGCCGGACAACAATCGCGGCAGGTAATACTACTTCCTCATAATGGTCAGGTAGTTCGCCATCCAATCTACCTAACAGGATTTCTATTGCTTTTTTGCCCATTTCGTATGCAGGCTGGGCAGCCACGGTCAGAAAGGGGAAAGTAACCAGGGGAGCAGGCAGATCATCAAAACCAACCACAGCCACATCCTCTGGCACGCGCAATCCCATTTCTTGGAAGGCTTTGATCGCTCCAAAAGTTATAACGTTATTGGCAGCGAATATTGCCGTTATCCCGTTATTTTTTTTCATGGCCTGATAGGCCATCTCGTATCCGCTTTGTTGTGAAAAGGCACCATAAAACTCTTTTTCTTCGTTATGAGGAATGCCGGCTTCTTCCAACGCCCGGCGATACCCGGTTAAACGATCATCAGCAGTGGAAACCCCGCGCGGACCGGTTAGAATCACAATTTCCCGGTGGCCCAGGGAAAGAAGTAGGCGGGTGAGGTCATAAGCTCCGCTTTCAGAGTCGCACCGCACCACGTCCGTTCGTAGATCCGGCAGTCGTCGATCGATCACTACAATGGGCGTTCCTTGTTTTTTTACTATATTCACTGAGTCGATTCCGCTTACAGCGGGTACGAGTAAAATTCCATCCACTCTTTTCTCTAGCAGCATTTGCAGATACATCTGCTCTTTGGCTACCGATTCATCGGTATTACAGAAGATCACCGTATATCCTGCCTCGCTTGCGGTATCCTCCACTCCCCTCGCAATGGTTGTAAAAAAGGGGTTCGTGATATCTGTCAGTACCAATGCCAGGGTATGCGTACGCTTCGATCGTAGTCCGGAGGCCAACCGGTTGGGAACGAATCCCAGTTCAACAATCGCGGATTCGATCCGCTCGCGCGCCTCCGGGCTGCAATATCCAGAGTTATTGATGCATCGGGATACTGTTATCGGAGCTACACCTGCTCGTTTTGCCACATCACGTATGTTAGCCATTCAATCACCAATTGTAATCAGCTTATACAGTTTAATTATTATGGTAACGGTACCATAATAGCATATTTGGTTTGCAAAGTCAATGGATTTTTTCGTATCAGCTAGCCAGACGGCTCTGGTCTGCTGGCTCTTGACATGCGAAACAATTACCAGTATACTCTTGCTAAATTGGACTGGTAACGATACCATATGTTAAGAGCCTGGTATTATGCTACCGTTGGATAAGAAAGAAAACAATTTTCAAGTTTTTCATTTTTTTTAATCCATATGGTATCGATACCATATCTCCAATGCGTTTTACCATGCACAACAGGGCAACCTTTGCTTTTAGCAGGAATGTTATGAACATTCTCTCGTCCACTGTTGATTGCCATGAAACTTAATTGCGCATTTGTTGGAACTCTACCTTTTCTTCCCAAGTTGGTTCTCTGGCAGAGATCATTCTGCATATCCATCGCCAGTGCACTAATTCCTTTGTGAAAGCATAAGCGCCTTGCGGCTATTTTTAGAGAAAGGAGAATGCTGCATCACAAACCAACGAACTTACATCCCCTGTCGTCAATCCAATCTACCTATCAAATTTCATTAGAAGAGGAGAGAAATATGTTCAAGCAGATTTGGAAGTTAGTCGGTTTATTGATGGTGATTTCAATGGTGCTGGCGGCTTGTGCTGCTCCTGCCACTACCTCTGCCCCGCCCACTCCCATAGTGGTCACCCAGATAGTGAATGGACAACCGGTCGTGGTCACAGCCACCCCCGAAGCCACCGCAAATCCGTATGATGATACCGCACCCATCACGGTCTGGATCGACCAGCCTCGCCAGCCAGCCATTGATGCCTTCCTCAAGGCGAACCCGGATAAGGCCAGCCTGATCAAAGCTGTGGTCGTCGACCGTGA
>JADGQB010000205.1 GCA_017882145.1 Anaerolineales bacterium | reverse complement strand
GATATGATCCACATCGCTCATTACCACCGCCCCCAGGCACATGACACACGGTTCGACGGTCGTATACAAGACGATCCCGTCATGGATGTGGTCATGGATATGTTTTTCGGCCTCCAGCAGAGCGTTCAATTCGGCATGCGCAATTTCACTGTGACGCTGCGTATGACGCGCCCGGCCGCGTCCGATGATCGTTCCAGCATGGACAACGACCGCACCGATCGGCATTTCGCCTGCCAACCCGGCCTGCTCCGCCTCGTGCAAGGCTTCACGCATGAAGTACGGGTGGTCAAGGGCGTTGAAATCCATGGGAGCCTCTTCAGGGTGTAATTGGCATCAATGCCATAATCGGAATATGCCGTTTGAGGCTATCTTTATAATGCTGATAGCCCGGGTAGCGTTCGAGGGCACAGTTCCACAAGCGGTCATACTCCGGCCCCTCGACCGGGTGGGCTTCAACAAGAATCTTGCTGCCCCGGACTTCAATGGTTGTGCAGGGGCTGGCAAGTAAATTGTAATACCAGGAAGCATTATGCTGCCGGCCCCAATTGGAACCAACCAGGAAATAAAAGCCATCGGTGGAGAAGTAGGAGATCGGGGTGACAATTTGCCTGCCGGACTTGCGCCCGACTGTATGCAGCAGCAGGACAGTCTGCCGGGCAAGCAAGGTGCCGATCCGGCCCCGGCTGGCGCGGATAACGAAGATATTCAAGTTCATGAAGGCTTTTATGAGGAAATTAATCATCATCTCACCTGAAGATTTCTCAATTCCCGGGCTGCAGCACCATAATCGGGATATGCCGCCTGGTCATCTCCTTATAATGAAGATAAGGCGTGTGGTGGTGGGTGGCATATTCCCACAACCGCTCGTATTCGAGTCCCTCGGCCGGGTGCGCCTCAACAGGAATTTTCTGCCCCTTGACCTCGATGGTCGTGCGCGGCTGCGCCAGCAAGTTATAGTACCAGCCGGCATTCTGTTCCTTACCCCAGTTGGAGCCCACCAGGAAATAAAAGCCCTCAGTCTGGAAATAGGCGATGGGGGTGACATAGTGTTTGCCGGAATTGTGCCCAACGCTGTGCAGCAAAAGGATGGTCTGCGTGCCGAGCCGGCTGCCGAGGCGTCCCCGGCTGACCCGGATCGCAAAGGTATTCAAGGCCATGAAGGTCTTCAGGAAAAATTTATTCACCACGACCCCGGATCACTTCTCAAAATAAGCCTTCATCGGCTCCCAGTAGTTGTCGATCCAGCCCTGGGTGAATTCCTCTTCGGTGCCTTCCGGCAGATCCGCATGTGTGAAATCCATGCGCGTGCCTTCGGGAACGGCGCTGAACTCAAAGGTAATGCGGGAGAAATAGCCTTCGGGCCAATCCACGGCGCGCCAATCCTGGACGATCTTTTTATCAGGGACCAGCTCGATGTTTTTCCCGGCGATGTAATCGTCATAGGCCGTGTAAGCCCCGCCGACCTCCCGGCTGATCTGCGCCTTGCCGCCGGTGAAAGCAGCGTGCTTTTTCGAATCCATCAGGGCTTCGTAGACTTCATGCGGGGTGGCCTTGAAGGTGACAGTCTGTTTGATACCTTCTGACATGGGATGCTCCTTTTTGAGTGAACCAGCAATCTGTTTTATTATATTAGCATATGGATATTATGAAAGGGGATAGGGGTCAGGGGTCGAGAATGAAAGAGCTGAGAGTTGAGAAGGGGTAATGGATAATGAGGAAGGTTCATGGTGGGAATAAAAAGGTGCTGGCTGATTGGGCTATTCGTTATTGAGGTACTATGAGGAACAAATGGTACCTATTGGCTGGAGAGAAGGAACCTTCCATATAACGTTACGAGACCCGGTTTTAATTAAAGTCACTTAATTTGTGCTTTCCGCGGAACGAATAAGAGATGAAAAACTGGCAAAACGAAGACTTCGCAAGAAACCGTAAGCAAGCCTAACCCAACCACTTTCATTATAGAACTATAGTTCTATTCTGGCAAGGGCTGGGAAATCTCCACTCTCGCTACAGGTTTTTGCAATCCCCCGGATTTGCCAGGGGGTAAAGCTCCGACTTGCTTAGGGTAGCTGCTCCAGGGCTTTAATACCCAGAAGAGGTTTTATTATCTTCGAAGATGTTGAGAAAATCCCTTTCCATTAAAATTTTAAGCCCTCCGAAGTTTTCCCCTGCGGGAATGCTGTCAAAATTCGGAAGGTTACCTTTATTCAACCAATTTCCTCAATTCCTCTTCCCCGATCACCTTCACCCCCAGGGACTGCGCCTTTTGCAGCTTGGAACCGGGAGCTTCCCCCAGGACGAGATAGCTGGTGTTTTTGCTGACGCTGTCTGTCACTTTGCCGCCATGCTGCTCGATGAATTCCTTGACGCCCTCCCGGCTGAGGGTGGGTAGTGTGCCGGTGACGACGAAGGTCATCCCGAAAAGAGGGCCGGAGGATGGACGACCGACGGTGGACGAAGATGCGGTCGGCCAGACGCCGGCAGCCTTGAGTTTCTCGAGCACTTTTTGATTGCGTTCACGCCCGAACCAATCGACGATACCTTCAGCGATGTTCGGCCCGACGCCTTCGACCGTCTGAAGCTGCTCCGCATTGGCGAGCGCCAGCAGATCGAGCGAGGGGAAAGCCCGGCTCAGGTCGGCGGCAGAGACTTCGCCCACACCGCGCACGCCCAGGGCGGTCAGGAGGCGGCTCAAGGGCTGACTTCTGGAGACCTGGATGGCTGCCAGGAGGTTATCGGCGATCTTGCCGGGCGGCTCTTTTTCGGTCTTGCGATCCTTCTTGGTAACGGCCGCGAGGATATCGGCGCGCTTGAGGGTGTAGATATCAGCCACATCCTTGACCGCGCCGGTCTCGATCAACTTTTCGACGATCTTGATCCCCAGCCCGGTGATATCCATGGCGCCGCGCGAGACGAAGTGCTCCACGTTGCGTACCAATTGGGCCGGGCAGGCAGCATTGACACAATACCAGGCCACTTCGCCCTCGAGATGCTCAACCGGCTGCCCGCAGGCCGGACAGGCAGTTGGCGGCAGATAGGGTTTTTCCGCAGCGCTGCGCAGGTCAATAACCGGGCCGATGACATAGGGAATGACCTCGCCAGCGCGCTTGACCAGCACCCGGTCGCCAACCCGGATGTCCTTCTCGGTGATATAGTCAAAATTATGCAGGGTGGCATTCTTGACGATCACGCCATTAATCTCGACCGGTTCCAGGACGGCTTTGGGCGTCAGGACACCCGTGCGCCCAACTTCGACTTCGATGCCCAAGAGCTGGGTGGTGACTTCGCGCGCGGGAAATTTGAAGGCGATGGCGCCGCGCGGGTCCTTGCCAACGAAGCCCAGTTCGGCGGCAAGCGGCAAATCATCGATCTTGATGACCATGCCATCCGCCTCGTAAGGGAGTTCGTCGCGGCGCTTGTCCCAGGTTTCGGTGTAGGCAATGGCAGATTCAATATCGTCGAAGCGCTGGGCATCCCTGGTAACCGGAAAACCGAGCGATCTCAGATATTCGAGCAGCTCCCATTGGGAGCGAGGTTCCGGAGGGGTTTGAGGAGCAGCTTCCCAGGCCAGGATCTGGTAGACCAGCAAGGTTAACGGGCGGGAGGCGGTGATGGAGGGGTCAAGCTGGCGCAGGGAGCCGGCGGCGGTGTTGCGCGGGTTGAGGTAGGTCTTCTCGCCGGCCTCGGCCAGCTTTTGGTTCAACTTTTCGAATTCCTTGACCGGGATGAAGACCTCGCCGCGAACGACGAGGTAGGAAGGAACCCTCACCCCTGCCCCACTACCCTTACCCTCAGAAAACGAGGGCAGGCGGGCACCCGTCCCGGCGGGAGAGGGGGTAGATGCGACTGGGATCTTTAGCGGGATTGTCTTTACTGTCCTCAAATTGGCGGTGATGTCCTCGCCTATCTCACCGTCGCCGCGCGTGGCGCCTTGCACGAAGAAGCCATCCCGATAATGAAGGACGACACTCAGGCCGTCGATCTTGGGCTCGACAACGAACCGGGCATGCTCCACGCGGTCATCCAGCTTGCGAACACGCTCGTACCAGGCACGCGCATCCCCGGCTCCGAATGCATTTGCCAGGCTGAGGATGGAGCGCGGGTGGCGCACCTTCTCAAATTTGTCTGAAGGGACGGCTCCGGCACGTTGGGTGGGTGAATCGGGCGTTACCCAGTCCGGGTGGTCGCTTTCGATCTGGCGCAGTTCGACCACCAGTTTGTCAAATTCCAGGTCGCTTATGACAGGGTCATCGAGAACATGATAGCGATGGTTGTGAAAGTTAATCTGTCCTTTGAGATCTTCGTAACGCTGTTTAACAGAAGCAGTATGCATGGCGGCTCCAGTTTTGGGCTGGTTGGAAAATCAGTGCTCTCATTATAGCGGGAAAAATATGCGCTTCAAGGGTTACTCAGGGTGGAAAAGGGGCGTCTGCCAGTAGACCGTGGCCGCAACCACAACGCGATTTCGAACCGTATCATAATATAATGGCAGCATGAAAATCACGCAAACCTTCACGGCTCCCGACCGGGCGACCTGGCGGGAATGGTTGGCTGAACATGGTATGAGCGAGAAGGAAGTCTGGCTGATATATTACAAGGCCGGAACCGGCAAGCCGACCATCTCTTATGAAGAGTCGCTCGAAGAAGCGCTGTGCTATGGGTGGGTGGACAGCCTCATCCAGAAGATCGATGAAGAGAAATACGCCCGCAAGTTCACGCCGCGCAAGCCTGGGAGTAAGTGGTCCGAGCTCAATAAACACCTGGTGGCAAAGCTGGTCAAGGAAGGCCGAATGACGGAGGCCGGGCTGGCCAAGGTGGAATTTCCAATAGAAGAGGCAGCCTCCACCCGCCCAAAACGTCCGGAATTGCCGCTGCCGGAATGGTTGAAAGCCGGGCTGATGACCAGTCCAAAAGCCTGGGAAAACTTCCAGAGATTGGCTCCGTCGCATCAGCGCAACTATATCGGTTGGGTCTCAGATGCCAAACGAGAAGAAACCCGCCAGAAACGCATCCAGGAAGCCATCGCGCGGCTGGAAAAGAATGAAACGCTCGGATTGAAATGAGGTAACGAATGAGGTAACGACTGAAGTCGTTACTACGCGGAAGGAGAATCTTATGACACAGGCTGGAAGCTATAACGAGTATATGGCAATTGCGGAACTGTACGATTACGTTGTCCCGTACAGGGAGCGGCAGGATGTGGGCTTTTTTGTCGAAGCAGCAAAGGAATCCGAGGGTCCGGTGCTGGAGCTGGGCTGCGGTACGGGGAGGGTGCTGATACCAACTGCACGGGCGGGAGTGGAAATCACCGGCCTGGACCTCTCAACGGACATGCTTGGGATCTGCCGAAAAAAGCTAAAAACTGAACCGCAAGAAGTCCAGGCAAGAGTCCGGCTGGTGGAGGGGGATATGCGCCATTTTGAGCTGGCGCAGAAATTCCTACTGGTGACGTTACCATTCCGGCCGTTCCAGCACCTGACAACGATCGACGAGCAACTGGCCTGCCTGGGCTGCATCCACAACGCACTGGCGGAAGGCGGACGGATGATCCTGGATGTATTCAACCCATCCATGGAGGCACTGACGCGGACGAACTTTGGGGAGGAGATGTCTGAAGAGCCGGAATTCAGCCTGCCGGACGGACGGAAAGTAATCCGGCGCCATATGGTTGCTTCGAGGGATGTACCCAACCAGATCAACTACGTCGAGTTGATCCATTATGTAAGCTATCCGGACGGTCGAAAGGAACGCCTGGTGCAGGCTTTCCCGATGAGATACTTGTTCAGGTTCGAGGCAGAGCACCTGCTGGCACGCGCCGGGTTCGAGGTGGAACAGCTCTACTCGGATTACGACAAAAAACCGTATGGGGCAAAGTATCCGGGTGAGTTGATCTTCGTAGCGAGGAAGTCAAAGGGGTAAAATCAGAGCATGTCCAAGCCAGAAACCAACAAAACCCAATTGACACGCGGCTATACGATCGCGTTCATCAGCGCGGCCATCTTTTCGACCACGGCCATCTTCATCCGCTATCTCACCCAGACCTACCACCTGCCAGCGCTGGTGCTGGCTTTCTGGCGGGAGATCGTTGTGACACTCTCCCTGGTCATTGGGTTGGGACTGCTCAAGCGCAGCCTGTTGCGGGTGGAGCGGAAACACCTGGGCTATCTGGTGATGTATGGTTTTGTGCTGGCAATCTTTAACGCGCTCTGGACGCTTTCGGTTTCGCTGAATGGGGCGGCTGTCTCGACCGTGCTGGCATATTGCTCGGCTGGATTCACTGCCCTGCTGGGTTGGTGGCTGCTGAAGGAGAGCCTGGGATGGGCCAAGCTGCTGGCAGTCGTATTGTGCATTGCAGGTTGTGTGCTTATCTCGGGGGCACTGGACCCGGCGGTGTGGCGCGTTAACCTGCTGGGGATCATTACCGGGGTACTTTCAGGCCTGTTATACGCTGTTTACAGCCTGATGGGCCGGTCGGCTTCGCAGCGCGGCTTGAACCCCTGGTCGACGCTGGTGTATACATTCGGGGTTGCGGCGGTTTTCCTGCTGGCGTTCAACCTGCTAGGCATGGGCTTCCTGCCAGGCGC
The DNA here is from genome assembly GCA_017882145.1 of Anaerolineales bacterium. Taxonomy (GTDB): domain Bacteria; phylum Chloroflexota; class Anaerolineae; order Anaerolineales; family Villigracilaceae; genus UBA877. The sequence continues at coordinate 531 of JADGQB010000205.1, read as the reverse complement.
AGTCACCCGTCCGGCGGATTTCCTGTGGCTGGGGAAGGCCTGGGCCGGCTGGGGGATACTGCTCCTGCTGGCGATGGGACCCACCCTGGCGGGTTACGGACTGTACAACGTCAGCCTGACCTACCTGCCTTCCAGCGTAGCAAACCTGATCGTGACCCTGGAGCCGGCCGGAACCGCCTTGATCGCGTATTTCGTGCTGGGGGAACGGTTCACCTGGGTTCAGGTAGGCGGCAGCCTGCTGATCCTGGGAGGGGTGGTGTTCCTGCGGATCTATGAAGGCTGGCTGGCGGAGAGGAGCGAGCCCCAGCCCGAACCGGCGGGGTTGTAAAGCGGGGACAAAGAATTTCACCACGACCCCCATAGTACGGGAGCAGGCGGTCACGAAGGACCACAAAGGAAAGAACTCTTGGCTGGTAAGGAAGGGTAAAAAAAGGTTTGAATTTGATGGAAAAAATAACAGCCTTGCTGGAAAGAGCCATTGCTGCACGGGAGGCGTTGTTCGATCCAAAACACCTGAACGCATTGAGGTTG
>JADGQB010000204.1 GCA_017882145.1 Anaerolineales bacterium | reverse complement strand
AAGGTGCTGGGAATGCCAGCCGGCATGACTGATCCGGAGCATGGCTACTATATGTGGCAGTTGGGAAACGTTTACTTTACAGTCGGCGAACATTCTGAAATGGTCGGTAAGACGAAGGAACCCGGACGCATGATGTGCAATTTTGAGACCATGCAAGTCAAAGAGGAGTTTGAACGCATCAAGGCGCTCGGTGCAGTTGTTATCAAGGAACCCTATGAGCTGCAGGGCGGATGGATCGCGACTTTCGCCGATCCGGATGGGAATTACTTCCAATTAATGAGCCCGTTCGAATCAATGGGCTGATCGAGGTCTGATCCAGGACATCTATGCCCGCTCTTGCCTGCCCCATTTACGCCGCTCGCACAACAGCGGACTGAAAATGGGGCAGGCACTTATGGCCGGTTGGAATAATTTCCCGCTTTCAAAATCTTTTCCAAGGCACTTCCCCTCGCGAAGCATCCTGGAAGGGCAAATTCCGTGCTCTCCGGCATTTGGGGGAGGTCGGGTGGGGGCTGCCATTGGGTCGCTTTGCACAGCAAATTCTTACCAGTTCAGTTCGATAGCTTTGTTGACAGGCACGCTCAAGCATAAAGTTAAATCAAAAAGTCTGCCTTCCTGGGAAGCCGGCAGACCCGATAACCTTAGAACTCTATATATACATTGTATATGTTTCTTAGGGGAATTGCAATACACAAAATGTACATTCCGCTGATTATTAAAAGTACTTTTTTCAACGATGCCAAAGTCGTAATATGGAAGGGAAACCAACCCTCGTCATCATAAGGAACTGGAAGCATGTTGGTAAAACCACGCTTGGCGTCTCCCGCAACCCGCGATAAACGTAAGCCGTTAGGCGCCGATTCAACAGATAGACATTTCCATTACAAGGAGGTTAATTTTGGACACATCTCCACATAGTAGCAACATGGTTGATGTCAACCGAATCCAATTGCATTATCTCGATTGGGGTGGCAGCGGCCCAATTCTGCTCTTCCTGGCAGGCATGGGCTGCAACGCTCACATCTTCGATAAGTTTGCCCCACGCTTCACGGACCAATTCCATGTGCTTGCCCTCACCCGGCGCGGTCACGGTGAATCGGACCATCCCGAAACCGGCTACGATATTGATACCCTCACCGAGGACATCCGCCTCTTTCTTGATGGATTGAAAATAGACCGGGCGATCCTCGCAGGTCATTCGCTGGCGGGGATTGAGATGTCCCACTTTGCAGCCCTGCACCCCGAACGCCTCCTCAGGCTGGTCTACCTGGATGCCGCCTTCTATCGCAACTTGCCCGAATTTTCGATCATGCAAGCAAAGAATCCCCTGCGCCAGATTCAAAATCCTGGTCTGAACGCTGATCACTATTCCGCGCAGGATTATTTTGCAGCCCTCAAAAAAGCCTTTCCCTCCCTGGCCGCGATCTGGGGGAGCGTGATCGAAGAGCAAGGTCTGCATGAACTCACCATCCAACCGGATGGCAAGGTGGTCGACCGGATGTCCAGTACGATCGAAAGTGCGTTGGACGCCACCCTGTCCAGTTACGAGCCGGAAGATGCAAAAATCCGGGTCCCCACGCTCAGTTTCGCCGCCTTCCCGGATGCGACCGACTTTATTTCACGCGAAACCATGACCGAAGCCCTGCAGGCACAGGTGATCGAATTTTTTGAGACGACCCGGCATGCCTGGCTCCTGCAATCCATGCAGCAATTCCGCCGCAATGTGCCGCACGCAAAAATCGTGGAGATCCCCCACAGTCACCACTATTGTTTTATCAAAGATGAAGACCTTGTTTTTGAGGAGATGAGAAAATTCTTGCTGGAAGATTGATCAACAAAGGGCATCGCCTGCTTTTAATAAGTGTCTCATATCCTATACCAAGAGAATTCAAGGAGGAAGTGCTGACATGAATGATCCGCGTATCGAGAATCTAGCCAGGCTCCTGGTGCGTTACTCCACCCAGGTAAAAGAGAACGACAAGGTAATGATCCGAGGCTTTCCGCTTGAGCCGCTTGCGACCCCTTTGATTGCAGAGGTTTATCGTGAAGTGCTCAAAGCCGGCGGGCATCCATATATTGCGGTCGATCTTGAGAATATTCGTTATATATTTCTCACCGAAGCCTCTGAACACCAGCTGCAACAACCTGATCTTGTGTCCAAGATGGTTGCTGAGCAGTTCGATGTTGATATCCGGATAGGTTGTGATTCGAATACGCGTAGTCTGACGAGCGTGAAACCTGAGACGTGGAGAATGTTAGCTCGTGCAAATGCGGATACCGGTGATACCTGGTCCCGAAGAAGTGCCTCCGGGGAGTTGCGCTGGGTTGTATCCAGGTTTCCAACGCAGGCCTATGCTCAGGACGCCGGCATGAGCTTGATCGAGTTCAGTGACTTTTTCTACCACAGCGCCTTTGCTGATTCAGAAGACCCAATTGCACACTGGGAAAAAATGCAGGCGAACCAGGAAAGACTCGTCAAGTGGCTTGATGGAAAGCAGCATGTCAAAATATCGGGAAAGAATATTGATCTCGAATTGTCGATTACGGGCAGAAAGTTCATCAGCTGCCATGGCCGCGGCAATATTCCTGATGGAGAGATTTTCACCGGCCCGGTTGAAGATTCTGTCAACGGCAAGGTCAGGTTTTCATTCCCGTGTATCTGGTCGGGTGTTGAGGTAAGTGGAGTTGAGCTTGTTTTTGAAAAGGGAAAGGTGGTTCAGGCCAGAGCCGAGAAGAATGAGGAATTCCTGCTGGCGGCATTAAAAACCGATGATGGCTCGCAGTATCTGGGCGAATTCGGAATAGGTACCAACGATCAGATCAAGCGCTTCACCCGGAACATGCTTTTTGATGAAAAGATCGGCGGCACGATCCATCTTGCCCTTGGAAATGGTTATTCCGTGAGCGGCTCGGAGAATAAGAGCGCCATCCATTGGGATATGCTCTGCGATATGCGCGCGGGGGGGCAGATCCTCGTTGATGGAGAATTGTTTTATGATTCAGGTGTGTTCATGATTTGAGCTGCCTGCTTTCTGCGCGCAATAACCGCGCAGGATTTGGATGTTTGCGATACCAATACCTAATGTGACAGTCACCTTCAATTCAAGGTGACTGTCACATTCTGTTGGACTTGCTATAAGAAATCGATTCCCCAGGTCTTGACATATTTCGTTTATTGGTTTAGAATACTCTGTAGTATAGAGTACTCTATTAGAAGAGGAGCAGTTTATGAACATATCTCCTTCCGAAGCCGAAGAAGCCCTGGCGGCCATCCAAAAGATAACCCAAAAGACCCGCCATTCGATCGCCAGCAGCGGCGCCTACATCTTTCTGATCATTACGGGCATTGTCTGGCTGGTCGGATTCCTGTCCACCCAGTTCCTGACCGGCGCGATCGTCGCCTATATCTGGATCGGGATCAGCCTGCTTGGCAGCGCCCTGTCTATACTGCTCGGCTCCCGACTGGGCCCGCGCGTGCGCGGCCCCTCCACCGCTGCCACTGCCAAGCGGGCCGGGATTTTCTGGCTGCTGCTGGTCTTGTATGGCATTGCCGCCGTCGCCATCGCCCGGCCCACGGACGGAAAACAGGTGACCATGTTCGTTATCCTGTTCATCATGATTGGCCAGTTAGCCATGGGCTTGCTGCTGTCTTTCTCCTCCGTTTGGTGGGCGCTGCCGATCACCGCCCTTGCGCTGATCGGCTACTTCCTGCTGCCCGGCATCTTCTACCTGTGGATGGGGGTTCTGGGCGGCGGCGGGATGATCGCCCTCGGCCTGTATATCCACTCGAGCTGGTGAACCCATGGCAGAGTTGAATGAAACCATCCATCAGCCGGTACGTCTGCGCATCATGGCCGCCCTGGTGACTCTGGACCCAGGCAATGAGGTGGATTTCAGCTACCTGCGCGACCTGCTGCAGGTCACCGACGGCAACCTGGGTGCGCACCTGCGCAAGCTGGAAGAGGCCGGCTACATCGCCATCAACAAGCTCTTTGTAGAACGCAAGCCGCGCACCTTCGTCTCCGTCACAACCGAAGGACGCAAGGTTTTTCAGGAACATGTGGCGGCGTTGGAATCGATCCTAAAAAAGAAATAACGAAAGAAGTGAGGCAGGCTATGGACCCCATCCTGCAGGTTGAAGGACTGCATAAGGTATACGGCGCAACCGTCGCCGTTGAGCAGGTTTCGTTTGAGGTCAGGGAAGGCGAGATCTTTGGGATGGTCGGCCCGAACGGGGCCGGCAAGACCACCACCATTGAATGCCTGGAAGGTTTGCGCAAACCGGATGCCGGGAGAGTGCGCGTCCTGGGCGTGGATCCGCACTGCGAAGGCCAGAATTTATGCCTGCGTGTGGGGATGCAGCTGCAGCAGTCCAACCTGCCGGACCGCATGCGGGTCTGGGAGGCGCTGGACCTGTACGCCTCGTTCTATCTGAAACCGGCTGACTGGAAGGAACTGCTGGTGGAGCTGGGCCTGGAGCAGAAACGCAACACTCCCTTTTCCAAGCTCTCAGGCGGGCAGAAGCAGCGCCTGTTCATTGCTCTGGCGCTGCTCCCGAACCCGCAGCTGGTCTTCCTGGACGAGTTGACCACCGGTCTCGACCCGCAGGCCCGGCACGCCATCTGGGAGCTGGTGCGCGCGGTGCGTGCCGGCGGCAAGACCGTTATCCTCACCACCCACTTCATGGAAGAGGCCGAGCGCCTGTGCGACCGGGTGGCCATCCTCGACCATGGGCGGATCGTGGCGCTGGACAATCCGGCGAACCTGATCCACAGCCTGGAAGCAGAGCAGCGGGTCAGCTTCAGCCTGGACGATGGCCTGTCCCCGGCGCTGGAGAAGGCCCTTTCGAGTGCCGGCCGGCTCGAGGTCCAGGGAGAACGGGTGACTGTCCACGGGAAAACTGACCGCCAGTTGCCACTGGTGAGTGAGGTGGTCAGCCTTCTGACCGGGCAGGGGACCCCATTCCGCGACCTGCGCACCGAACAGCCTGACCTGGAGGATGTCTTCCTGAGTCTCACCGGCCGCGCGTTGAGAGAGTGAGGTGTGGGATGAAAAGCCTGTTGAAAATGACATGGATGGAAGCCAAGTTGTTCCTGCGGGAACCCGTGGGTGCTTTTTTCACGCTGGTGTTCCCATTGATCATGCTGTTCATATTCGGCTTCATTTACGGCAGTGTGCCACCCCCTCCCGGCTCTGACGGTCTCGGAGCCATCGATGTACTCATCCCCGCTCTAAGCGCCATGGTCATCGGGATCACCGGGATGATGGCCATTACCATCACCATGGCCACCTACCGGGAGAACGGCATCCTGCGCCGCCTGCGCACCACGCCGGTCAGCCCGCTGATTGTCATGGCCGCACAGGTGGTGGTGGTCTTCGTCATGACCGCCCTGGGCATGCTCCTGCTCGTCAGCGCCGGGAAGCTGTTCTACCATGTGCAATTTGATGGCAATGCCTTGAGCCTGCTGGGTGGATTCACCCTGGGCAGCCTGAGTTTCTTTGGGATCGGGTTCATCCTGGCAGGCCTCCTGCCCACCGCCCGCACTGCCCAGATCGTTGCGATGGTGCTGCTCTACCCGATGTTGATCCTGTCCGGAGCAGCCTGGCCGCGCGAATTGATGCCCGCAACCATCCAGAAGGTCTCGGCGTTCATACCCCTGACCTATGTGGTCAACCTGCTGCGCGGCCTGTGGGCCGGCCAGCCCTGGAGCGATCACCTGCTGGATGTTGGCGTACTGGCCGGGATGCTCGTGCTGGGGGTCGTCATCTCGGCAAAGACCTTCCGTTGGGAGTGAATTAATATCCCTTCCCGGGCCGCCATCTGCCTGAAGAGAAAGCTATCCCTGGTCTTCTTTTACACAGTACATCTGGTCTGGCGCGAGGATTTCTGAAAATCGTCCACGCAATCCCTGGCGGACCTCAAAGCACAAGTGACATGCATCCGCATAACTCCCGCTGCAGGAGAGTTCATAATGCCGGGCCAATTCTACCGGCCCGCCTTTCAGTAATGGGCCTGTAATGGGATGCGTCTCAGGGCTGTATTGCTCGCAAATCTCACTCAGGGGGATATGGAAGAGATTACCGAGCGTAATGCCCTGGCAAATGTGCACATACCCGAGTGGATCAATGTGGATGCGTTCCGGCGAGCGTAAATCTTCATAGGGACAGTCAGTAAACTGCTCCCAATCTTTCAACCTGGCATGAGAAACGAGCTTACTGGCAGCCCGGCCGCGATACATAAGGGCCGATTCACCCGTTGGAAGCTGTCCGACCGTCGTGGCTGCTTCTCCCGCCTCGGGCCGGGCAATGCTGATGGTCCCAATGGGAATATCCAAAATCTTGGCTGCCGCGATTGCATTCTTTGCATTTTGATCAAGTTTCTCAGTCCGGTGATATGAGTCGCTGCTGATGGATATGTCTCCCACCACTCCCTCAAAGGGTCTCAACCATTCAAGTGCATCCTTTGTCCCTGTTGCCCAATAACCATTTGTGACCAGTCCAACTTGAAAACCAGCGGCGGACGCCTCAATAACTGCCTTGAGCAGGATCGGGTAATAAAGAAAGGGTTCTCCACCCTCAAAGTAAATTGATTTCACTGTTCCAATATCTTTGGCCTGCACTAAAATATGCCGGATATTCTCCAAAGTCATTGTGCCCGTTTGCCATGGGCTTCCCCACACGAAGCAGTGATCACACTCCAGAGTACATTGATAAGTCAATAGCAGGTGCAGGCTGGATAGCTTCATCTACATTTCTCCTAATTCTTTCCTTCGTTGGAACCTCGCCATATTTTGCGGACAACCGTTTTGTTCCTTATTTGAAATCATTTCACGCCAATCGTATGATCACTCGCCTATTCATAGCGTATCGCTTACCAGACCATCGTCTTTAATTGTAGTATACAGCGAATTTCCCCAAAAACAATCACCCCCTTTTCATTTACCAGGGAAGAGAAACACCAACCACTCCTTTTCGAAGTCAATCGGATTACAATGGAAACGACAGCCCCTGCCAGGGCAACGAATGGCGGTCGTATTCAAATGACCCGTTTGGTTCAGGCGGTGAAGAATGAAATCCAGAAAACTGTTCGTTTTAGAGTTGGTAGTGCTGGGCCTGTTCTTATTTTCATGCGGTTTTCC
>JADGQB010000038.1 GCA_017882145.1 Anaerolineales bacterium | reverse complement strand
ACTTCTTCATTCCGGGTAAATGCTCCGCCAACCCCGCTGCATAGATAGGTCAGGATCACCTTGCGGGCTTCATGCGAGCCTTCGACCAGCAGGAGTTCGGTCGCACGCACCGAAAAGCCGGTCTCCTCCATAAGCTCCCGGCGGACGGCTTCGCTGGGGTCCTCGCCGAATTCGAGATGGCCGCCCGGCAGGCCCCACGGAGCATCCCGGCGATAAGTGTGTTTGCAAAGCAGGAGCTGCCCCTGCTCGTTGAAGATCAACGCCCCGGCGACCACCTGGTAACGCGGCACAACAATCACCGCGGCCAGCCGCTGCAGCCAGGCCGGCAGATAACTCCAGATTTGGAGCAGGAAGCCCTTCACGACCGGTCGCTCCAGGGGATAGTCTTCAGCCAATCCAGGAACAATTCATCACCTTGATACTGGTAAGCAGTTCCACCAGAGGCCCGGAACTTGGCCGGCTCGCTTTCTCCATCTTCGATCAAAAGGCTGTTGGCATACCCGGTCCCGCCTCCAAGACGCTCGAAGGCAATTGGCCAGAGCACTTCTTTGCGGATTTCGTGGAAATCTGCAGAATTTATAATGACATCGAATAACGCATCCAGGCCGTGTGCCGGGATCACCACTTTGGTGAAAACATCCATGTTGTCGGTAACCAGGGCGGTTTTCCGGCCGTCCGCCTTCCGGGCAACGGCAAAATCCCAGACGGCCTGATTAAAATTCAGGTTCTGGCAGCCTTTTTCCATTGTTTTTGCAATAGTTTGAATGTCCAGAGGAAAATGATCCGAGAGTATCCCGGCGATATCCAGGCTGGTCAATTCCCCCCTCATCCAGGGGATAACGACGCTGGGTTCTTCAAAAATAACCTTTTGGATAACGGCCTGCCATTGTGAGATGCCCCGCGGAGCAATCTTGAAATAATAATCCGGCGACAAGGTATACCCGAAGTCGAAGACAACGCATTTGATCTGCGCCGGATCGAATGTTCCCAACTGATCCCTAACCTCCCAGTGCATCGTTCAGCCAGTCGATGAAACCCTTTTCCTTCGGCTTGACTGCCGTACCCAGTGTGGCGGCTAATTTCTCGAAGATTTCTCTTTGTTCCTTGGTCAGCTTGGAGGGGATATCGACGTTGACAATGATCAACTCGTCGCCCCGGCCGGATTTGCGGATAAAAGGCACCCCGCGCGCCTTGAGCGTGAAGACCTTCCCGGGCTGCGTGCCGGCCGGGATCTTCAGCTTTTCCTCGCCATTTACAGTCGGCACTTCGACTTCGGCGCCGAGCACGGCCTGGGCGATGTTGATATCCAGGTTCAGCAAGATATCATTCTCGCGCCGTTTGAAGAACTTATGCGGTTGAACGTTTACCACCAGGTACAGGTTGCCCTGCGGACCGCCGTTGATCCCCGGTTCGCCCTCGCCTGCCAGGCGGATCTGGTTGCCATTGTCCACGCCGGCCGGGATGGGTACGACCTTCTTGACGGTTTTCCGCTCCTGGCCCTGGCCACGGCAGGTGTGACAGGGGGTGGAGATGACCTCGCCGCGTCCGCCGCAGGTGGGGCACGGCCCGGATTGCATCATGGACCCGAAGATGGTCTGTCGCACCTGGCGCACCTCGCCGCGCCCGCCGCAGGTGCTGCAGCGCTGTGGGCTGGTGCCGGGTTCGGCTCCGGATCCGTGGCAGGTGCCACAGGCTTCGTTGCGCGTCACTTCGATCGACTTTTCGACCCCGAAGATGGCCTCTTCAAAAGTCAGGTCCACCCGCACCTGCAGATCGCGTCCCCGGTGCGGGCGGCGTGAACCTCGCCCGCTCCCGCCAAATCCAAAACCGAAACCGCCCAGGATCTCTTCGAAGATGTCGTTGAAATCCATGGTGGCGTAATCGGGCATACCGCCCATCTCGCCCAGGCCGGCACGGCCATACTGGTCGTAGCGTGCGCGCTTCTGCGGGTCTGAAAGAACCCCGTAGGCTTCATTGATTTCCTTAAATCTTTCTTCGGCATCCGGTTCCTTGCTCACATCCGGGTGGTACTGGCGCGCCAGCTTGCGGAAGGCGGATTTAATATCGTCCGTGGAAGCATTCTTGGGAATGCCGAGAATCTCGTAGAAATCGCGATTGGATGCCATGTTTTTTTTCAGTACTATTCCTTCACTTCTCCGTCAACCACTTCCGGCCCATCCTGTTTCGGCTCGGATTCGCCGGCGGCCGGTGGAGGCGGAGTCTGCTGGTAAGCCGCTGCCCCGACCTTTTGTACAACCTGGCTGAGGGCATCCACAGATTTCCGGATGGCAGCTTCGTCCTCGCCTTCCTTCTGTTTCTTGACCTCATCCACAGCTGCCTGGACTTCCGCCTTAAGCTCGGCGGGGACCTTGTCGCCCATCTCGCTCAGGACTTTCTCGGCGCCGTAAACGGAATTATCAGCCGTATTTTTGGCCTCGATCAGGTCATGCCGTTTTTTATCTTCTGCGGCATGCGCCTCGGCATCCTTGCGCATCTTTTCCACTTCGTCTTTCGCCAGGCCGGACGAGGCGGTAATGGTTATGTGTTGGGAACGACCCGAAGCCTTGTCGGCTGCGTTGACTTTCAGGATGCCGTTGGCATCGATATCAAAAGTTACTTCAATCTGAGGAACGCCGCGCGGCGCCGTCGGGATTCCATCCAGGATGAACTTGCCGAGCGACTTGTTATCCAGGGCCATCGGGCGTTCGCCTTGCAAGACGTGGATTTCGACCTGCGTCTGGCTGTCGGAGGCGGTCGAAAAGACCTGGCTCTTGCGGGTCGGGATGGTGGTATTACGCTCGATCTGCGGCGTAGCCACCCCGCCCAATGTTTCGATCGAAAGAGTCAGTGGGGTGACGTCCAGCAGCAGGATATCTTTCACATCCCCGGCCAGCACGCCCGCCTGGATGGCCGCACCAACTGCCACCACTTCATCTGGATTGACTCCCTTGTGCGGTTCCTTCCCAAAGAAATTCCGCACAGCTTCCTGTACCGCCGGCATACGGGTCATACCCCCTACCATGACGACTTCGTTGATGTCAGCAGGCTTCAGGCCAGCATCCCCAAGCGCCTGTTTGAGCGGGCTAAGCGTGCCCTCCACCAGGTCGGCGGTCAACTGCTCCAGTTTGGAGCGTGTCATGTTCATCACCAGGTGCTTCGGGCCGGAGGCATCTGCCGTCAGATAGGGCAGGTTGACCTCGGTCTGCAGCATGGTTGAAAGTTCGATCTTGGCCTTCTCAGCCGCTTCGCGTAAACGCTGCAGACCTTGACGATCATTGCGCAGGTCGATGCCGTTTTCCTTCTGGAACTCCTGGATAAAATAATCCATTATGCGCTGGTCGAAGTCATCGCCGCCCAGGAAAGTATTCCCATTGGTGGAACGTACCTGGAAGACGCCCTCGCCCACATCCAGGATGGAAATGTCGAAGGTACCGCCGCCCAGGTCGTAGACCGCAATGATCTCGTTGGTCTTCTTGTCCAATCCATAAGCCAGCGAGGAAGCCGTTGGTTCGTTGATGATGCGCAGCACATCCAGGCCGGCGATTTTTCCAGCATCTTTGGTCGCGTTGCGCTGGGCATCGTTGAAATAGGCCGGCACCGTGATGACTGCCTGCGTCACCGCTTCACCGAGATAGGCTTCGGCATCCCGCTTGATCTTGGCCAGGATCATGGCCGAGACTTCCGGCGGTGAATATTCCTTGTCATCCATCCTGACCCGCACATCGCCGTTATCGGCGGGTAAGGCCGTGTATGGGATGCGCGGCAGGGTCCGCTGGACTTCCGGGTCCTCGTACTTGCGGCCCATGAAGCGTTTAATGGAAAAAATGGTGTTCTGCGAATTGACGATGCCCTGGTTGCGGGCTACGCGTCCCACCAACCGCTCGTGGTTCTTGTTGATCGCCACCACCGATGGCACCAGCCGTTCGCCTTCCGAGGACGGGATGACGACCGGTTCCGAGCCCTGCATGACCGCCCCGACGGAGTTGGTGGTTCCTAAATCTATTCCGATGATCTTCGACATTTGATGATTGCTCCTAAATAAAGATTGACAATGGACCGCAGACGATGGACGATGATCTATGCTCTATCGTCCATTGTCTTGTCATCCATGGTCTATTGTGCAACTCTAACCATCGCCGGGCGAATAACGCGCTCCCCCAGCATATACCCATTGCGGATCACTGCCAGCACCGTTCCGCTCTCCACGCCATCTGCCGGTTCCTGTGAGATGGCTTCGTGGAAGTTCGGATCGAACTTCTGCCCCTCGGCCTCGATCCGTTTAAGGCCCTCGGCTTCGAGGATGGACTGTAACTTTCGGCAGATCAATTCGACCCCATCCGCCCAGGGCAGGTCTGCCGGGCGCGACCCTATGGCGCGCTCCATATCATCCAGCACAGGCAGGTAGCGCTTGATAATACCGCCGACCGCGCTCTGATAGGTTTCGGCTCTTTCGCCCTCGACCCGCCGCCGGTAGTTTTGGAATTCGGCCACGGAGCGCTGCCAGCCATCCTTGTATTCGGCCGCCAGGGATTGGGCTTCGGCCAATTGTTTTTCAAGTTCGGCCAGTTCATTGTGGTTGGAGGGGACCTCCTGTGCCGCGTTTGCACCGGCGCCTGCCGGCTGCTCTGAGGACATTTCGGGGTTTCCTTGCCCATCGGGTTGGGATTGGTGTTGTTTCTTACTGCTCATTATCTTCTCCTACCATTGTTTCGGATACCAGGCCGCTCAACAAGTCGGCCATGAAGCGTACAGTCGGTATGGTGCGGGCATATGGCATGCGCATCGGGCCAAAAACGCCCAACGTGCCGGTCACCAGACCGGGTATGCCGTAACGTGCCAGGACCACCGAACACTGTTTTAGATCTTCCCATTTACCTTCGCCGCCGATCAACACCTGCACCCCACCCACCGTGGCATTGTTGGTGGTGCGCGCCAGCAGGTCCTGCAGGAGCGAACGTTCTTCGAACAGGCGCACCGCCCGCCGGGCATCGTTGGTTTCCAGGAATTCCGGCTCAGCCAGCACGTTGGTCAGGCCGTCCAGGAAGATCTCGCCCGAGACGCGTTGTTCACCGCGGTTCATGTCCGACAGGACCAGCGTCAGGATGTCTTTCTCGAGACTGTCGCTGCGTGTCGGCAGGGCGGCAATCTCCTCGGTTGTCCTGCCCAGGCAGACCTGGTTTAGGTGGTCGGCGGCTGCTGACAGGTGTTCCTGCCTGACCGGCTCGGCCAGTGTCAGGATTTGCTGGCTGACCTCGCCGCCGGTCATGACCAGCACCATCAGCACCTGGCGGCCCTGGGTGGCGATCAATTCCACGTGCTTGTAATGCGAGCGCTCGGAATGCGGTGCAGTGATGATCGAAGCTGCCCGGCTGTGATGTGCCAGGATGGAAGCCGCCAGAGGCATCCATTGCTCCACGTCCTGGCGGGCCTGGTAGAACTGGTGCGAGATGGTATCGCGCGCCGATCCAGGCAGGTCCGTCTGGTAGACCATGTGGGTGACAAAATAGCGGTAGCCTTCCTCGGTCGGCACCCGCCCCGCTGAAGTGTGCGGTTGGCGCAGATAGCCCATCTCGGTCAGGGCAGCCATCTCGTTGCGGATGGTCGCCGAGGACAGGTCGAGCTTGAAATGTTCGACCAGGCGCTTGGAGCCGACCGGCTCGGCCGTTTCGATATGGTCACGCACCACGAGGGCAAGGATCAGGCGCTGGCGTTCAGTAAGGTCATTCATTTTTTTGCATCGATTAACGAAAAACTCATTTTTTAGCACTCTCACATTGAGAGTGCTAAAAGAGTAGCTAGAATCATATCATGGCGGCGGAGGGGCGTCAATAAGAAGGATGTTAGAAATCAGGAGTGATAGCCGGAACCATTGACCTTTTAATGCCAGATCAGCACAGGTGGATATGCGCCGGCATGGTATTCGTACACGCCGATGACCGGGTTGGCGCAGTCGCCGTCCGGGTTACAGGTCAAGACACCGGTCAAGCCCTGGAAATTCCTGGTGGCGGCCATGGCATCCCGCAGTGCCTGGCGTGGGATGTAGATCGTCCCATCCGGCTGCTGCACGGCTACCTTCTCGACCGCAGCCTTGACGATATTGAAGCCATCATATGCATGCGCATGGAAGATATTGATCGGCTGCACGCCGAATTTCTTGACGTACTTGGCTACGAATGCGTCGTAAGCTGCGCCCTGGAGCAGCGGGCTCGATACCAGAAAGCCCTCCACTGCGAGATCAGCGGTCTTCATCACATCCGGTGAGTACAAGCCATCTGCGCCCATCAGCCTGGTGTTTTCCAAACCGGGAGTGATCCTGGCCTGGCGGATCAGGAAGGCGCCTTCGGGCAGGAAAATCGGGAAGTAGATCAGCTGAGGTGAGCCGCTGGCAACCGAAGCCAGGACCGAGCTCATGTCAGTCTGCCCAACGGTGACCGAGGTCTGCAAAGTGATCGTTCCGCCGAGCTTCTTGAAGTTGTCAGCGAAGACCTTCTGTAGGGAGTCAGCATACAGGCTGCCGTCATGGATGGTGGCTGCTTTGGTGAATTTCAAGAAATTATAGGCAAAGTCGGCTGCCGCTGCGCCCTGGATCTTGTCGTTATGGGCGGTGCGGAAGTAGCCGGGATAGTGGTTCTTATTGGTCGGGTCGGTCAGATCCGGTGCAGTATTGGAGGACGAGATCGTCACGAATCCGGCCGCCGAAAGCAGAGGCTCAGCGGCACGCGCTTCGCTCGAGCAGGAGGTGCCGATAACCGCGACGATCGTCGGGTCGGCTGCCAGCTTACTGCCGGCCGCCTGGCCGCCATCCGCGCTGCAGCCGCCATCCTCACCATCAAACTTTATGGGGTGGTTCAACATCTTGCCGCCCGCATCATCAATGGCGATCTCCACGCCATTGCGGGAGTCAACACCCAGCGCAGAGTTCGGGCCGGCGACAACCAACAGGTAGGCGATATGGATTGAATCCGTCGGACCAATCTTGACGCACCCGATCGGATCAGAGCAGCCAGATAATTGGATCGTTGGCGGAACATTGGCTGTCGGAGCGGTCAGGATTGGCGCCGCGTTTGTCGTCGGAGTGGCAGGGATCGGTGGGGCTGGCGTTTTAGTGGCAATGGCTGCCAGGTTGGAGCCGGGTTGGTTCTTATTGAACAGCAAGAAACCTGCCAGTAGACCGACTCCGAGAATGACAAGGATGGCAGCGCCTCCGATCACCCGGGACCATTTTTTTGGCTTTATGGATGGAGAGAGCTTAATGGTTACGGGGACGGGTGATGTTTGAGAAGCGGCCTCTGGCTGGCTCTTTGCAGGTAATTGCGCTTCTATCGTCCTGTCCATGGAAATAGCGGTTGGCAGTTGCACGGCCTCGGTCAGACCTCCCAGTGCCCTTGAAAATTCGTCCATGCTCTGGTAACGGTCTTGTGGCTGCTTTGCCAGGGCCTTAAACAGCACTCTCTCCACTGACTCAGGCAGGTCGGGGCAAAACTGTCTCGGCCGTGGCAGTGGCTCGTTGGCTTGTTTGACCAGCACTGCCAAGGGGGTATCCGCTTCGAAAGGACGCCGCCCGGTCAGCATCTCAAAGAAAACAATACCCAAAGCATAAATATCCGCGCGTTGGTCCACATTCTTGCTGGAAATCTGCTCGGGCGCCATGTACTCCGGTGTGCCTATACCAACGCCGGTGCCAGTCAGGGTTTGTTCCCCTTCGGTTTCCAGTATTTTGGCGATGCCAAAATCGGTCAGCATCGGCTGGCCCTTATCAGTCAACAGGATATTGGAAGGCTTGACATCCCGGTGGATGATGCCATGCTCATGAGCATAGCCGAGCGCATCTGCCACCGGGACCAGCAGGCGCGCCGCTTCCTGCCAGGGGATGGGTCTGCCGAGGCGCGGTTTGAGGGTACCGCCTGGCAGGAAATCCATTACCAGGTAAGGGATTCCATCCTGTTCGCCGTAATCGTTGATGTGGACGATGTTTGGATGGGTCAGGCGTGCCAAGGCTTTGGCCTCGCGCTCGAAACGCTTGAGGACGTGCTCGAGCACGGCTGGCGCGAACTGGTCGACCCGGATGACCTTGACCGCTACATCCCGCTCCAGGCGGGTATCGTAGGCTTTATATACCGTCGCCATCCCGCCCTCCCCCAATTGCTCAATGATATGGTAGCGACCAAGCGATTGACCGATTATATTGATCATGCTCATCCTCCGCTCCCGCTAATTAGGAAAGAAGCGCTCAATATCGGACAAGCCTAATATGTGCAATGGTGACAGGGCGAATCTTCCCAACAAATCCTAACAACTCTTCCGTCAGCCTTATTTATTATGCATCTTTTAATGTCAAAGGGCAATAGATGAATGGGGCGGCACACAGGCCCCTTATCTGGCAGCTTTGTTTTTGGTAGTTTCGGTCAAACGATCCCGCACAAGCCGAAAAAAGGCGCTTTGCGGACTCATGCTATACTTTCAATAATATAATTGACATGCGAATCGACATCATCTGGAAATAAGGGAACCCATGGATCTTGGACTGCGCGACAAAATCGTCTTCATCACCGGCGCTTCCAGCGGCATCGGCGCAGCCGCAGCGGAACTTTTCTCCGTGGAAGGTGCGGATGTGGTTGTTTCGTTTGGGAAGAATATGAAAGGTGCCGAAGATACCGCCAAAAAGGTGCGGACAAACGGGCGGCGTGCCTGGCTGTGCCCGCTGGATGTCAGCGATCCGGAGAGTATAGCTGCAGCAGTCCGCCGCCTTCCGCCCGAAATTCAAGGCCTGGATGCGCTGGTCTTATGCGCCGGGTTGAGTCTTCATACCGAATTTACGGACGTCACCCCGCAGGAGTGGGAACACGTCATGGCGGTCAACCTGAACGGCCCATTTTACGTCTTACAGGCCCTGACGCCTCTTTTGCGGGAGGGCGCATCCGTGGTCATGGTCTCGAGCGTTTCCGCGCAGACCGGCGTTTCCCATCAGGCCCATTACGCGGCCGCCAAAGCCGGGCTGGTCAACCTGACCAAGAGCGCCGCGCGTGCCCTGGCCCCGCGCGTCCGTGTGAACTGCGTGACGCCCGGCATCACCATGACCCCCATGGGCCAGGACACCATCGATGCACTCGACAGTGATTATGCCAAAAACAAAATGCTCCTGCAGCGATACGCCAGTCCTGAAGAGATTGCCCGCTGCATTGTCTTCGTCGCCAGCCCGGCTAACAGTTTCATGACCGGCGCGACGGTGGATGTAAACGGCGGGCGCGAATTACGCTGACCCTGGCTTCCTATCCATTATTAAACTTTCTTGACAATCATCGGAACGCCAATATACTATGAGTATCCATATCTTGGTACCAGATAATCAATACTAATCACAAGTTCAATCTTTGAAAGTCTCGTAGTGGCGACTTTAGTCGCTCCCGCCTAAAATCAACCGGAAAACCAACGGCTGAAGGCGTCACTACGGCGAAATCGTGATTAATTGGATACCTAGCAAGAGCATCCTGGCACTTTCCTGGAAAGGAATCAACATGCTTAGAAAAGGCTTATTTTCTTTTGGGTTGGTAATGTTGTTTGTCTTGAGCAGCTGCGGCCCGGCTGCCCCATCCACATTCCCGCCCAACCTCGCCTCAGATAAACTTGTAGTGGGCTACTTCGAACAGAACGCGCCTGCCAGGGGGGTGTTTGTCTCGGATATTCTTGCGACCAGGGTCACTCATATCAATTATGCCTTTGCCAACCTTTCAGAAAACGGGACATGCATACTCGGCAACCCGGCCGCGGATACGGAGCGAGTATACAACGCGGCTGAAAGCGTGAACGGCAAAGCTGATTCAACCAGTGCCAGCGCTTTCCATGGAAACTTCAACCAGTTGCTGGAGCTGAAAGCCAAATACCCTTACCTTAAGACGCTTATCTCGGTGGGCGGCTACGCCTGGTCAGAGAATTTCTCCAAAGCCGCCTTGACGGACAGCTCCCGCCAAACTTTTGTGAAATCCTGCATCGATCTGTTTCTTAAGCAATACACGGGCGTTTTTGATGGCATCGACATCGATTGGGAGCTCCCGGTCAGCGGCGGACTGGCGAAAGGGCGTCCGGAAGACAAGCATAACTTCACCCTGCTCCTGGCGGAACTCCGCCGCCAATTGGACGACCTGGGGGCTGCCAGTAAAACCCATTACCTGCTGACCATGGCTGCCGCCGGAGGCCCGGGGGCGGACCAGCATTATGAACGCGATCAGATCGCCCAATACCTGGACTGGATCAACCTGATGGCCTACGACCTGCACGGTACCTGGGACAAGACCACCAATTTTAACGCACCGCTCTACCAGGATACCAGTGACCCGGGTGACTCGTCCCTCAACGTGGACGCGGTCGTGCAGGATTACCTGGCTGCCGGACTCCCGGCTGACAAGCTCGTGCTGGGCGTGCCGTTCTATGGGCATGTATGGGAGAGCGTCGGCTATACTAGCGACGGACTGTACCAGCTTGGGGCGGGTCCCAAACAAGGGAAATACGAATCGGGCTCTCTTTATTACACGGAAATCCTGACCGATTACCTTCCCGAATATAAGCGCCACTGGAACGCCGAATCGCAGGTGCCGTGGCTGTACAATATCAATACCGCCGTGTTCGTAAGTTATGACGATCCCGAATCGATTGCCGCCAAGGCCGGTTACGCCCAGGATAAACACCTGGCCGGCATCATGATCTGGGAGTTGAGCCAGGGGGATGCTGCCATGCTGGACGCCATCCAGACCGGTTTCCAAAAAGGCGGAACGCCCCACTTGCAGCCCACGCGTGACCCGAATGCAGTCATCATTCCGCGCCCATTTGCGGCCCAGATCCATTCAGTCAGCGGGATCACGGTGGATGGCAACCTGGACGACTGGACCGGCGATCCGACCTTTACCCTGAATGACAAAGCCCAACTTGCCTATAAACTCTCTTCGAGCAGTTGGAGCGGCCCGGCAGATCTATCCGGAGAGATCTGGACCGGCTGGACGCTGGATGGGTTGTATTTCGCCGTCAAAGTCGTCGACGACGTTCACGTCCAAAAATCTTCCGATGAAAACATATGGCATGGTGATTATGTGGAGTGGCAGTTCGACACCCAGCTCGAAAAAGACCGTGATCGAAAATCCATGAACAGTGACGATTATCAGATCGGCGTGTCGGCCGGCGATTTTGCGGCAGTCGCTCCGTTGGCGTATGCCTGGTTCAACGGACCTGACGCGGCCGGCGTGCTTAATATCCAGCAGGCCCAGGTCGAGACAGCCGACGGATATATCCTGGAGACCTTCATTCCCAAGGATCTCTTGAAGGGTATCACCCTGGCTGAGAAAGCCATCTTCGGCATGAACATCAGCCTGAGCGATGCGGACGATTCCAGCCTGGGTCAGAAAGCCATGTTGTCGACCTCCTCCACCCGCACGTATGCCGATCCGACCACATTTGGAGCGATCACTCTGGTGAAGTAGGGGCTGACCCAAGTGTCCGCCCGTGTTTGTGCCTCTCCTGCCATGTGTCTGCCGACTTTTCCATCCACTGGAGGCTAAGCCAAGGTGCCCGAAACAGTAAATGAACTGAAGCGTTTGCTTGAGGCGAACAGCCATGCCCGGATAAGTTTGGCTATCTGTGATCTGGCGAGCGGTTACCAACTGCTTGCCAGCCCGGATGTCGCTTTCCACCCCGCCAGCACCTTCAAAGTGGGCGTCATGATGGAAGTCTTCCACCAGGCCATCCAAGGCGAGTTCTCACTCGATGACCTTTGGCCGGTAAAGAATTCCTTCGTCAGCATCGCTGACCAGAGTGAATTCCGGGTATCCGCGCAGGATGATTCGGAAACGGACCTGTACGAGCATATCGGGGAGCAGTTGGCTGTGCGGGAACTTACGCGCCGCATGATCATCTACAGCAGTAACCTGGCAACCAACCTGCTGATCCAAAAGGTGGAGGCGAGGCGTATCACTCAATTCATGCAGGAATTAGGAGCCAAAGACCTGATCATCAAACGCGGTCCGGAAGACAACAAGGCCTATGCGCTTGGTATGAACAACTCCGCCACCGCCCGCAGTCTCATGCAGGTGCTGGTCCGCCTGGCGAAGCGCAGTGTGGTCAGTCCGGAAGCTTCGGATGAAATGATCGCCATCCTGCTGGAGCAGCATTACAACGAAGGCATTCCTGCGCAACTGCCTGCGGGGGCAAGAGTTGCCCATAAAACCGGCTGGAATGACAAGCTTTACCATGACGCAGCCATCGTGTACCCGCCTCAGCACACACCTTATGTGGTGGTGATCATGACGAGCGGCTTGCCCGAAATGACCGAAGCACCCACCCTGGTGGCAGCGCTTTCCGCGGCGATCTATGCTCAATTAACCACGCAATAAGGAAATGAATTTAACCGGAGATGAACGGAGATAAACGTTTTTTAATCGGATAAACAATATAAATTAAACTTTTCTCGGCTCAAAATGAATCCTGTTTATCCTGTTCACAGCGTACCCTTTGGGTATCTCTGGTAGATTTGTATTAGAACGTTATCTATTAGCTTAGGCTGGAGACCAATGGAAAAGAATCCTGTAATCGAAACCATCCTGAAACGCAAGTCCATGCGCGCCTATGAAAAAAAGGCCGTTGAGCCGCAGGTGCGGGCGGAACTCCTGAATGCCACCTTACGCGCTCCCACCGCCGGCAATCTGATGCTTTATTCGATCGTGGAGGTCACAGACCAGCGTATCAAGAATAAACTGGTCAAGACCTGCGACAACCAGCCCTTCATCGCCCGCGCCCCGCTGGTCTGGCTTTTCCTGGCAGATTACCAGCGCTGGTTCGACTATTTCATCGCCTCTGGAGTGGAGAGTCTGTGTGCGGAGAAGCAAGTCCCCATGCGCAAGCCCGAGGAAGGTGACCTGTTCCTGGCCTGTTGCGATGCGCTCATCGCTGCGCAGACGGCCGTCATCGCCGCCGATTCACTGGGGCTCGGCTCCTGCTACATTGGCGACATCATGGAAAACTACGAAGCCCAGCGTGACCTGTTCGACCTGCCGAAATATGTCTTCCCCATCTGCCTGTTGTGCTTTGGCTATCCCACCCGCCAACAAAAGGAGCGGGAACAGACCAGCCGCTTCCAGGACAAATTCATCCTGTTCGAAAACCAATACAAACGACTCACTGCGGAAGAATTTGACGAGATGTTCCGGGAGGAACATGCGCAGGTCTTCCACGACCGGCAAGAAGTTTTGGGTGCGCGCAACGTGGGCCAGCTCATCTATACGCGCAAATTTGGCGCGGATTTCTCAAAGGAAATGAGCCGGTCGGTACGCCTCATTATGAAAACCTGGATGGAAGATTGAATGCTTATTAACAAAGAAATTTTCTGCCCATGAACCAAAAAACAAGAGACCGTCACCTGCGAGATGACGGTCTCTTCTATATTACAAAACCAGTCTCAGCGGCTCTTCCAGATTTGCCGCCAGCGCCTGCATGAACCTGGCAGCTTCCACTCCGTCGCTGACGCGGTGGTCCACCGATATGGTAGCTTTCATGCGCCAGCCCACCTTGAGCACCCCTGCCTCCACCACCGGGACCTGGCGCGCCGACCCGACCGCAATTATGGCCGCCTCGGGCGGATTGATGATGGCTGAGAAATTCTCCACATCATACATACCCATATTCGAGATGGAGAAAGTCGAGCCTTCGATATCATCCGGCTTCACCTTGCCTTCCCGCACACGTGCCGCCATCGCCTTGACTTCGGCCGAGATCTGCTGCAGCGGCTTCTGGTCCGCCTGCCGGGAAACGATCGTCAGCAAGCCGCCTTCTACCGAAACGGCGATGCCAATATTGATCTGTCCATGATGCAGGACGGAGTTGCCGTTCAAGGATGCGTTCAGGTTGGGGAATTGGCCCAGGGTCAGCGCCACGGCCTTGACAATGAAATCATTCAGTGAAATTTTCTCGCTCTCCGGCAGTAGCTTGTTGAACTGCGCCCGCAGATCCATCAGCGCGTCAACTTTGTATTCGTGAGTCACGTAGAAATGCGGAATACTGGTCTTGGATTCGGCCATGCGCCGGGCGATGGCCTGGCGTAATTTACTGAGCTGGAGAGTTTCATCATTAAGCATGACGACCGGGGAAGTTGAAGGTCTAACTGCAAATGTCTGCCCACCTGCCAGGGCAGACTCGATATCCCGCCGCACAATCCGTCCCCCCGGGCCGCTTCCTCGAATGTTGGATAACTCCACTTGCGAATCACGGGCAATTTTCCTCGCCAGCGGGCTGGCCTTGACGGGGCCTTGCACCTGGACAGGAATGGCTTCCACAACGGGAATTTGCTTCTGTGGTTGTGCGGATGTCAACGGGGTTACAACCGGCGCAGGTTGACTTTCAGCTTTTGGCGTTTCACTTGCCGGTACAGCCACATCCTCAATCTTCTCATCCGCGCTCCCCACCACCGCGATCGGAGAGTTGACCGGCACCACCGCACCTTCGTCCACCAGCAGCTTGCGTACCACACCGCTGGCTGAAGACTCGACTTCCACGGTGGCCTTGTCGGTTTCGATCTCGGCCAACACCTCACCTTTGTTGATGTTCTCGCCGGCTTTTTTAACCCAGCGAACCAGCGTGCCCTCGGCCATATCAAAGCCCAGTTTGGGCATGTTGATTGTTTCGGCCATTACAGCACCTCCTTGACAGCGGCAACCACGTCCGCCACTTGCGGCAGGGCAGATTGCTCGAGGGTGCGGTTATAGGGCAGCGGCACCTCTTTTTGGGCCACCCGCCGTACCGGTGCATCCACATAATCGAACGCCTGCTCGTAAATGCGGGCTGAAACTTCCGCACCCACCCCGAAAGATTTCCAGCCTTCCTCCACCACCACCGCCCGGTTGGTCTTTTTGAACGACTCGATCACCGGTTCCATATCCAGCGGGCGTAGCGTGCGCAGATCCACGATTTCAGCCTGGATGCCTTGTTTTTCCAGCTCATCCGCGGCTTTCATGGAAATCTCCAGCCCTTTGGAATAAGTGACGATGGTGACATCTTTACCCGCACGCTGAACCTTGGACTTGCCGATCGGGATAACATAATCGCCGTCCGGTACTTCCGCACGCATCTGGTACAACGTGGCATGTTCCAGGAACAGGATCGGGTCATTCGACCGGATGGCGGCCTTCAAAAGGCCCTTGGCGTCCTCCGGAGTCCCGGGTGCGACCACCTTAAGCCCCGGGAAGTGGGCGAAGATTACATCCGGTGTCTGCGAATGGGTCGCTCCCAACTGGCGGCCTCCGCCGGTAACCGCCCGGATAACCATCGGCAGCACGAACTGTCCACCAAACATGTAATGCAGCTTGGCGGCCTCGTTGACAATATGGTCCATGGCCGCAAAAGCGAAATTGATGGTCATCAACTCGGCGATCGGGCGCAGGCCGGTCATGGCCGAACCGATGGTAGCGCCGATGATGACTGACTCGGCAATCGGGGTATCGCGGACACGTTCCCCGCCAAAGTGATCGTAAAAACCCTTGGTGACAGCATAGGAGCCTCCCCACACGCCCACTTCCTCCCCAAGGATAAAGACATTTGGATCGCGTTCCATTTCCTCCCACATGGCCTGGGAGATGGCTTCGCGCATGCTGAGACGGGCCATGTTACACCTCCTCCGTATAGTAAATATCATCGAAGAGGCTTTCGAGAGCCGGTTCAGGACTGGCCTCGGCAAATTCTACTGCCTTTTGAACTTCCGCCAGGGCGCGCTGGTCAATTTCATCCAGGTCTTTGTCAGCCGCCTGCTTGTTTGTGGTCAGGTAAGCATGGAAAACACCGATCGGATCCTGCTCTTCCCACTTTAGGACCTCTTCATGCTTGCGGTAGCGTTCCGGGTCACCCATCGAGTGCCCGCGGAATCGGTAGGTCATGATTTCCAACATCCTTGGCCCGGAACCGCTGCGGACGGTCTCAATGGCCTTGTGGGCAGCTTCATAGACTGCCAAGACGTTCATGCCGTCCACGCGTTCATGCGCCATTCCGTAGCCTTCGGCCTTTTGTTGGATCTCGGAAACCGCCGATGCGCGCCCGACGGCTGTCCCCATGCCATACATATTATTCTCGCACACCCACAAAACGGGTAGTGTCCAGACCTTGGACAGGTTCAATGCTTCATGGAAAAATCCGATGTTGGTGGCGCCTTCTCCGAACATACATATGGTCACGCCGTCCCGGCCGGCATACTTATCGCCCAACGCCAGGCCGGTTGCGAGCGGCAGGTGAGCGCCCACAATCGCATGTCCACCCCAGAAGTTCTTCGTTACATCTGCCATGTGCATGGATCCGCCGCGGCCCTTCGAGACACCGGTGGATTTACCGAGCAGTTCTGCCATGATTTGGCTAACCGGAATCCCGCAATTTAATGCCACCCCATGGTCACGGTAGGCAGTGATCACACGGTCCTGCGGTTGGCGGGCAGCGATCAAACCGGTGCTGACGGCCTCCTGGCCGATATACAGGTGCATGAAACCGCCGATCTTCCCCGCCTGGTACAACTCGGCCCCGCGTTCCTCCATCCGGCGGATCAGCACCATCTGGTAATACAAGTCAAGATATTTTTGCTTATCCATTCCAACTCCCTAAAAGAATGCCATTGTTTTATAAAATATCAGGAACATCTCAATAAACCGGGGAATTGTCCTATCCTCCGCTTTTTATTGAGAAAAGATAAATATAAGACCAATTATATCCAATAATTATCAAGTTTATGTTAGAAATCCGTGAAACTCAGAGGAACAATGCCATCCTGACGCAAAAAACCCCTCCGGTGTGGAGGGGCTTTGCAATCGACATAACTATTGACAGGTTGGCACTTTGGTTGAGACGCGGGCTGCCACTCCGTAATTGTTGAAGGCCTCCAATTCGTACACGAGGTCCATCCCCAGTGGGGCAGCATCGTGATAGGAGGTCAGGTCCGGTCCAAGCTGTATCAACAAGTCGCCATTGCGGTACAGGTAGTAACCAGTAACATCCGTGGCGGCCGCCCAGTTGAACGAGACTCCCAATGTCTTTAGGACAGTATCGCACACGTAGCTGTTTACGAAATCTGCCGGTACCCCGGGCAAGGCGGGCGCCTGCACGATCGCGACCTGTTCCACCGGGCCCTGCTTGGAAACAGTCGCGTCCCCCACCCAGCAACTGACGTTTCCGGGAGCCTGGACCTGCCACCAGGTATTCAAGCCGATACGGCCGGTCACGTTATAAGCGCTGCCTGTCTGCAAGAATGTGATGGCATCATAGCTCGTACCCGGGCCTTTCCGGCAGTAGGCATTCAGGGTTGGAACCACCTGTGCGGCTGACGACTGGAGAGTGGGAACTGCCGCCGGGGTGCCGGGCGCACTCGTGGCAACGACGGTAGGGGCGGTTGTGGGCGTTGGAGCCACAGTTGGAGCCACAGTCGGAGTGGCAGTTTCTGCCACGGTCGGAACAACCGTCGCTGTTTCTGTTGGCACTATCGGGACTGGTGAAGCTGTCTGGGTGGCCTGCGCAGCCGGCGTCGCGCTCGCGTTACAGGCTGCCAGGATGAACGCAACATTCAGACTGATTCCGATCAGCTTGAATGTGAAATCCTTCCTATCCATACCGTACCTCAACTTTCTCTTCAACAAACAAGGCAATATTTCATAAAATTATCATAAATACAAATTGACGTCAACAAAATTACAATCGCTCTCAGGATATTCTTAGTTGCATACCATAATTTGTACAAAGTTGAGCTCTGGAATGTTGTGATATATTCCAGGTATGGAAAGACCCGTTCCCGCCGCCCTGGCCCTGGATCAGCTTGGGATACCTTACCGGCTGTTCAAGCATCCGCAGCCACCGGATTCACTCGAGGAAGCCGCCCGCCAGCGCGGACAGATCCCCGGGCAGGTCATCCGCAGTATCCTCTTCCGGCTTGGCGAGGACCAGTTCATTATGGTATTGATGGCTGGACCCGGACAGATCTCCTGGAAGCGCATCCGTGCGACCCTGGGGGTTTCACGTATTACGATGGCCAGCGAGGCGGAAGTCCTGTCGGTCACCGGCTTTGTGCGCGGCGCGGTGACCCCGCTCGGGCTGTCGCACCCGCTGCGCATTCTGGCAGATGAGTCAGTCTTCTTCCATGACGAGATTTCGATCGGTTCCGGGGTACGCGGGGTGGCAATCATCCTAAAACCTACAGATTTGCAAAGTGCCCTGGATCAAGTCGAGATTGGCAAATTTGCCTTATAATTTGCCGAAAGCGGCTCCACAATCCAAATCATGTCATCTCCCCGATACATACCTGAAGTTTAGTATAGCGATACTGGTATGCCCCAATCTTGATAGCTGTCATCTCCCATAAAAATACAATGAAACGAACCTTATTCCCTGCCCTGTTGATTTTCATCTTCCTGGCTGCTTGCAGTCCATCGCCCGAGCTTCAAGCCACATTTACTTCCACGGCTCAAACTGCAACCGCCTCCATATGGACGAAAACGCCTACCTCCACTTCCACACTGACGGACACTCCCACGTTCACGTCGACGTTTACTCCCACCATCACACCCACACCTACCATTACACCCACCCCAACCATCACGCCCACGCCCACCTTCAATTTTCCAAGAATCACTGTGAATGTGGCCAATTTAGCCTGCCTCTTCGGCCCGGCCAAGGCCTACCTGTGGAAGTTTGATTTACATCAGGGAGATACTGGTGTCGTCTGGGGGCGCGCTCCCATCGGCGCCTGGCTTTACGTAAAAATGGACCGTTTGAACGATGGCTGCTGGCTTCACCCTGCCTATGTTGACCTGGTAGGCGATGTTAATTCAGTCGGAGTGGAGCAGGTACGCTTGTGGATCACGGGTGCGCTGTATGGCCCGCCACAAACCGTGCGGGCTGTTCGGGA
>JADGQB010000203.1 GCA_017882145.1 Anaerolineales bacterium | reverse complement strand
ATTCTCCTGGTGGAGCAGAACGCCCTGATGGCGCTCTCGATTGCCCATCGCGGCTACGTCATCCAGACTGGACAGATCGTCCTGCAGGATACGGCAGCCAATCTGAAAAGCAACGAGATGGTACAAAAAGCTTATCTCGGAGTGGAATAGGCCTGGAAATTCGGGGCGGCAGAACAACTGCCGCCCCGACTGTTTTACGAATATAATCTGTACATGACAACCGCAGAGATCATTACCATCGGAACCGAACTCCTGCTCGGCGAGACTACCGATACCAATACCCGTTTCATCGCCCAGACTTTGCGCGGCCTGGGAATTGACTTGTATCGCACCCAAACAGTTGGGGATAATGCCGCGCGCATCGCCGAAGTTATTCGCGAAGCATTGCAGCGCGCCGAGATTATCATTACCACCGGAGGCCTTGGCCCCACCGTGGATGACCCCACCCGCCAGGCGATTGCGGATGCCACCGGCACCCAACTCGAATTCCATCCGGAACTCTGGGAACAGATCCTTGCCCGCATCGCACGGTATGGTCGCACACCTACCGAGAACCAGAAACGCCAGGCCTTTATCCCCAAGGGCGCGGTTGTGATCGAAAATCCGGTGGGTACCGCCCCGGCTTTCATCGTGGAAATACCCTCACCCCCAGCCCCTCTCCCAATTTCGGGAGAGGGGGGAGGGGTGAGGGTCGTCATCACCCTGCCGGGTGTGCCGCGCGAAATGGAAACCCTTCTGGCAGATGCGGTTATCCCTTACTTGCAAAGGCGCTTCAACCTGAACGAAGTCATAAAAGTTCGCACGCTGCATGTTGGCGGCATCGGCGAAGGGGTACTCGACGATCAAGTCGGCGACCTGGAGGCACTTTCAAACCCGACCGTGGGATTGACCGCTCACTCCGGTGTTGTGGATATCCGCATCGCCGCCAAGGCATCTACGACTGCCGCAGCAGGTGACATGATTGCAGCAGTGGAACAGGATGTTCGGCTACGCCTGGGAGACAACCTCTTTGGCGCTGACAATGATACTTTGGAGAGCGTCACGCTCAACGCCGTAGCCCGACATGGCTGGACCCTGGCAACTGTCGAAAGCGGTTTGGAGGATGCCTTGATGACAAGACTCAACCGCGCCGCTCACCCTGCGTACAAGGGCGGGCGCAGCCGGTTGATCCAGGTAAACGAGCTTGTCCAGGCCTCCCAGGCATTGCTCCAGGAGATGAATGCGTCTGTCGTCCTCGGATTGGCTCTTTCCATTTCCGGAGAGCAGCAAGATATTGCTATTGTCAGTGTTACTCCGCTTGGACAGCAGGAGCGGCATCTCACGTACGGAGGACATCCAAAAAATGCCGTACGTTGGGCAGTTAATACCGCCCTGGATTGGTTGCGCCGCAGCACCCAGGAGGCCAGGTAGAACATGCCGGCAGCCTCTTCCAAAAAATTGAGCCGCCTGGTTATCGGCTTCTGGATTGTCAATTTTTTTGTGGGCGTGTTTGTCATAGCCGCCTGGTTCTGGATGAATACCTCTTTTAAAGCAATTATCATTCCCCCCACACCGATCGTTATTGAACCTGCAACCTTGACTGCCAGGTTCGTAGCGTCTTTCACCAGCACAGTTACACAGACCCTTTTACCTACAATCACACCCACGCTTACCAAAACCCTTAGGCCAACCCAGACTCCCACCAGGACTCTGACGCCCATTCCATTCAGCGAGGGGCCAATTACGATAGGAAAGTCGGTGAATGGATTGCCCTTGGAGGTCTACCGTTTTGGCACGGGGGCAACCGAACGGCTGATCGTAGCCGGGATGCACGGCGGTAACGAATATAATACCGTTCAACTTGCAGAAGAGTTGATGGATTATCTTAAGCAGCATCCTGAAATCGTCCCCCCGGAGGTAACTCTTTATATCCTGCATGACCTGAACCCGGACGGTGTAGCCCGGGGGCACAACTATTTGGGCCGGACCAATGCCAACGGCGTGGACCTGAACCGCAATTGGCCTGCCAACTGGCAGCAGGATTGGCCGCGCGCCGGCTGCTGGACAACGACCTATGTTACTGCAGGCTCCGGCCCCGGCTCCGAACCGGAGACGAAAGGCTTGATGACCTTCATTCAAAACCATCACTTCGATGCCCTCATTAATTATCACAGCGCCGCCCTGGGTATTTTTGCCGGTGGTCTGCCACCCGACGACTATTCGATCCGGCTGGCCAAAGCGATGGCTGAGGTATCCACTTATGCCTACCCTCCGATTGATACCGGCTGCGATTACACCGGTGGTTTTACAGACTGGGCAGATGAGAATAACATTGCCGCGCTGGACATCGAACTGACCAATCACACAGATACCGATTACGATATGAACCTGCGGATTCTGGAAGCTTTCCTGAATTGGAAACGCTGAATGTAACATAAGAGACAAGTCGAGTGGAGTAGAATTGTTAGGATTAAAGGAGAAAGAATGCCAAAGCCTGCCGACCTGTTATTCGTAAACGCCCTTGTCCTGACCATGGACGAGGAAATGCATCAATTCGAACCGGGCGCGGTAGCCGTCCGCGGGGATAGCATCCTGGCAGTTGGGAGTGAGGCAGAGATCCGCTTATTGTATTCGGGCTCACAGATCATCGATTGCGGCGGCAAAGTGCTGATGCCCGGGCTGGTAAATGCCCACACCCACGTACCGATGACACTGCTGCGCGGGCTGGCCGACGATTTGCGTCTGGATGTCTGGTTGATGGGGTACATGATGCCGGTCGAACGCGAATTTGTGTCGCCTGAATTTGTCCGGCTGGGCACTCAACTGGCCTGTGCCGAGTTGATCCGTACCGGCGTCACCTGTTTCGCAGATATGTATTATTTTGAAGAAGATGTGGCCAAAGCCACCGCCGAGGCCGGCTTACGCGCCGTCTGTTCGCAGACAGTGCTCAAATTCCCCACGCCGGATGCTGCTTCTTATGAGGATTCGCTGGCTGCCGCGCGCGATTTCATCCAACGCTGGAAAGGGCACGCCTTGATCACCCCGTCGGTCGCGCCGCATGCTCCTTATACCTGCACGCCCGAAATCCTGCGCGCCACTGCCCAATTGGCCGCCGAGTTCGATGTGCCTCTGCATACGCATATTGCCGAGACCAGCCTGGAAGTGGAGAATATGCGGCGTGAAAACGGGATGCCGGTTGTCCCGTATGTCAAGAAACAGGGCCTGTTCGACGCCAAAGTACTGGCAGCGCACTGTGTACACATTGATGAAGGCGAGATGCGCACATTGATGCACGCCGGTGCGGGAGTTGCACACAACCCGTCATCCAATCTGAAACTGGCCTCCGGCTTTGCACCTGTCCAGAAGATGCTGGACCTGGGCTTGAATGTCGGGATCGGGACGGACGGTGCGGCCTCCAACAACGACCTGGACATGTTCGAGGAAATCCGGCTGACTGCTTTTATAGCAAAAGCTGTTTGTAATGACCCGACCGTGGTCCCAGCCGCGACCGCCCTGTCAATGGCCACCCGCCTGGGGGCACGTGCATTACATCTTGGACCCATAACCGGTTCGCTGGAACCGGGCAAGCGTGCCGACCTGATTCTGGTGGATATTTCCCCGCTGCACAACTCGCCGCGCTTCCGCCGCGACCATGAAAACCCATATGCACAATTGGTATATGCAGCCAAGGCCACCGACGTAAGCGATGTAATGGTCAACGGGAAATGGCTGATGCAAGATCGAAAACTGCTGACGTTCAATGAAACCGAGCTGGTGGCGGCCGCCAATGAGTATGCCCGCAAAATTGACATCTTTTTGATCCAGCGCGAACAATCGGTCTTCTCGAAACTGGTCGCGCTGGGAGGTTCCGCTGAGGAAGAGTCCTTCGAGGTGCAGGTAAAAGTCAAACTGGATGATTCTGCCAGGGTTCTGGAAGCACTCAAAAAGCCTGAGATTGAAATCCTGCGCAAGAAGCATTACCACCAGCACGATGCCTATTTTACATTTGCTGATCCGGTCCAAGGGTGGCTGCGCTACCGTGAGGATGAGATCATCGATGATAAGGAACAGATCACCGGCGTGCGCGGCCGCCTGACGCTCATCGGGCCCTCCCGGGAGGGCGATTTTGCCCATAACGTCCTGCTCTCGCGCATCCGCTACTTTGCCCCGGCCACCAACAGCTTGCGCTTCTACCGCGAATATTTCAAGCCCAGCAACGAGACGCTGATCGACAAGGACCGTCTGCGCTGGCTGGTGCGGTATAAGGATGAGGAATTTTTTATCAACCTGGACCGCGTCGACACGCCAGAGCTGGGTTGCTATCTGGAAATCAAGAGCCGCACCTGGAGCCGTCATGATGCCGAAGATAAGGCTCAATGGACAACCGAACTCATCCTACTATTGGGAGGCTCGCTGGAGAGGACCGTTACCCTGGATTACGTCGAGATCGCCAATGAAAAATGAAGGAATTTGCGACAACTTCTTGACTACCTCACGAATAAGCGGCGGCGGGGGTTGTAATCATAGGCAGCCGATGCTGTTTGGATAAGTCGCAAGGAGAAGACCACGCGAAATTCCTTACCTGTTATTTACAAGTACCTGGCGGCGATATCTGCCATCTTGTTCGTCATAACGGCAGTCCTGGCACTCTGGTTGACCGCATTCGAGCGGCAGTTGTTCAATCCGCAGCTCTACAAAGATGCACTCGCCCAACAGCATGTTTATTATCAACTGCCTGTCATCCTCGGTGAAATATTAACTTCAAACCAGCCGCTTAATCCCTGCGCCGGGAGCCCGGTGACTTGTGAGAATATTTCCCCTGAGCTTAAGACCTGCTACCAGCAGACTCTGGGGAATGCAAGGTATGACACCCTCGCCAATGGGCAGGATCAGGCCAGCGCGGCTGAGCAAATCCTGATCCAGGCCTGCCTGAACCTGCACGGCACTCCATCACAAACGCCCACCCAGGGGAATTCCCAGAACCAAAATGGAATGCCTGCTTTTATGGAAACCCTCACGGATGCGAACTGGGCAACCATCATCAACCTGCTGCTCCCGCCTCAAGACCTGCAAAGCATGCTGGAAGGTGGGCTCGACCAAACGTTCGCTTATCTGAACGGTGAAAGGGATACTGCCAGTCTTTCCCTGGTCAAACTTAGAGAGCATCTTGCCGGCCCAGCCGGCTCGCAAATCCTTTTGATCCTCATCCATTCCCAACCTGCTTGTTCAACCGAAGTATTGGAAAAAATAATCGTGGGGCTGACCAACGGTGAGCTTCTGCTTTGTAATCCGCTGGATGATCAGACCCTCAGCCTGATACTTCCAATTCTTCAAGAGCCGCTGACCAGCCTCGTCAGTAAAATCCCGGATGAAGCCACATTGATCGACCCCCCTCCGGCCGGTTCTCCGGAGCCGGGCAGTGGACCCTTTGGCAGCGACCCGATCACCAGCCTGCGCATCGTGCGGCAGATCATAAGGCTGAGCCCGATATTACCACTGGCTTTCCTGCTGCTCATTACCAGCTTTGGCGTACGTTCTTTCAAAAGTTGGCTCCAGTGGTGGGGGATCCCGATCTTGATCACAGGATTGATCACACTTGGTTTGGCTGGCATAACCATGCTTACCTTGAAATGGGGCTGGAACACATTTATCGCGGCTCACATCCCGTCCTATCTGCCAACGGCGATTACCGATATCGGGCGCGAAGTGGCAATCTTCATTGTGGGCACTGTGGTTAGGTCAGCTGTCATCCAGGCCATCATTCTGATATTCGTGGGATTGCTGGCATGGGCAGGTTCAATGTTTGTGAAAAGCCGGCCTGCTTAGAGCACGCGGGTTACGCCGCCGCCTTCACCAGCAATATAAACACTCCGTGACCGCCGCTTTTGCGGCGGTGTTGTTTTCTCTCTCTAATAAAGTGATCTGCAACAATTCCACCTGATTCCTGGTATATATTAATAGAGTATGGATGAACGCGACCTGGCCCAACGCGCCACACAAGGCGACCGGGAAGCCTTCGGCGGGTTGGTTAAGTTACACCAGGCCGGAGTTTATAATGTTGCTTTGCGGATGCTTGGAGAATGCAGGGAGGCAGAAGATGCCGCACAAGAGGCCTTCCTGCGGGCCTACCGTGCCATCCAGACCCTCGATCCGCAGCGCCCACCCGGCCCATGGTTGAAGAAAATCACTGTGAATGTCTGCCTGGATTGGCTGGGTCGCCGGGGGCACTTGACTTATATAGATGAGACTGCCATTCCAGGCCGCGATCCAGGACCCGAGCTGCAGATCATCGAGCGGGAACTTGATCGCCAAGTTCGTACAGCACTGCTATCCCTTCCGCCGCGTTACCGGGCTGCCATTGAGTTGCGTCACTTCCAGGAATTGAGTTACGCGGAGATGGCCGAAACGCTCAACCTACCGCTTAGCGATATTAAATCCGATCTATTCCGTGCCAGAAAATTGTTGGCAGAAATTTTGAGAAAAATATAATGGATCACTTTACTGAAGACCAGCTCAATGAATATCTCGACGATACCCTGGAAGTTCCTGCGCAGGCGCGCCTCTCAGCCCACCTATCAGAATGCGCAGATTGCAGGGCCAGGCTGGCTGCCCTTCAAACTGTCTTTGAGGTCCTGGCAGCTCTGCCGGATGAAAAACCTGAGCGCGACCTGGCTCCGTCGATACTGCAAAATCTTCCCAACAGTAGATCCGGGCTGGGGTGGAAATTGGTGTTCGCCTTCCAGTCCGGGGTGAGTCTCGGGCTCTTACTTCTTTATGCTCCCATCGGGGTGAGAAGCACGGCCGGAATCCTGCAAAGATTGATTGGTCAGGTCATCAGACTGGAAATCAGGCTGCCTGCTCCGATCGATTTGCATTTCAGCCCGCCTATCCTCCTGCTGCCTCATGCGTTCAGCCTGGCTGGGCACGTTCCGCAAATTCATGTGACGCTTCCCGTCGGGATCACACAGTCAAATATTCCGATCTGGCTCATCCTGGGGATCGCTGCCAGCCTGCTTTTCGTAATAGGGAATTACAGTCTGATCTTTAACAGCTCATCCAGGCCTAAAAAATGAAATCAAGGAGAATGGTATGGATACCCTCAATTCAATTGCATTCCTGATTTTCTGCGGGATCACCACTGTTGCGCTGCTCACCGTCCTGAATCTACTCCTGCCAGCCAAAGTCGAACTAGCCCGGGAAAAACTAGAAAGCCACGCCGTCCGCTGCC
>JADGQB010000037.1 GCA_017882145.1 Anaerolineales bacterium | reverse complement strand
TCGGCCCAATCCGCACCCATCCCCGGGATTGGGGTGGCGATCACAATGCAGGATATCACTTACCTGAAGCAGGTGGATCGTCTCAAGAACGAGTTTGTGAACACCGTTTCGCACGATTTGCGCTCCCCCTTGACCGCGGTCCTTGGTTATGTGGATCTGCTGGAACGGGTTGGGCCGCTCAACGAACAGCAGAAGGGTTTTATCCGCCGGGTGCAGGTCAGTGTCGAGAATATCACCTCGCTCGTCAACGACCTGCTTGAGCTCGGCCGCATTGAAGCCGGCTTTGACAACCAGAACGAGCTGGTGCCCCTGGAAGGCATGCTGCGCTATTCGCTTGAAACCATGGGCGGGCAGGTTGCCGAAAAACGATTGAATATGCATTACAACCTGCCTGCGGATCTATCCCCGATGCGCGGCAACCCGATCCGCCTGCGCCAGATGCTGGATAACCTGGTTGGGAACGCCATCAAGTACACTCCGGATGGCGGTGACATTACCACTGAGATGGAAGTTCAAAGTGAGCAGATCATTCTGCGCATAACGGATTCCGGCCCGGGCATCCCGCCCGCCGACCAGCCGCACATTTTCGAAAAGTTCTACCGGGCCGGCAACGTGCCGAAGGGCGTGGGCGGTTCCGGCCTGGGGTTGGCGATCGTCAAATCCATCGTGGACAGCCACCAGGGCCGCATCTGGGTTGAATCGTCCCTGGGCCGCGGATCGACATTTACGGTCGTCCTGCCTCTCTCCCAAAAGACCATCATTTAACCTTTAGAAAATCCCCGGCAGACCTACACGTAGGGCGGAATGGCATTCCGCCTTACTTCCAGGCAGTTAAACGCAGCTTCCGCAGAGTGGAGCAACTCTGCGGAGGCATTCGCCAAAGGAGGAGACTGGAGGATTTGTCACGTATTCTTCAATACCTGTCTCCGCTGCAAATCATAGCCTGCTTGGCGGGTGCCTGACAGGGTGGAAAGTCACACAGAATTAGTGATTATCTTCACAATCACCTGGAACCTGTACCGCTGCCTTCTCGAGGAAAGAACGGATCATTTCGACCGCCTGGCCGGCATCCTGGTAGCGATTCACCTGCAGGTTCGGGTGTGAATTCCCGCTCAGCATCTTGGAAATCGTCCGATCCGCGTGGTGGATGCACAGCACCGGTTTCCCGATGCTCAATGCGTAGGCCACTTCATAGCCCACACCATGCGAAGGCGTGCTGACCTCGGCCACCAGCACATTACAGTCCCTGATCCAGGCCACATCCCGCTCATATACCTCGCGCGAACCAATGGCTGCCTCCATCGCCTTTATCCCCGAATCGGCCAGGTGCGCGGTCGGTACCGTATGCCCATCCGCCAGCAAGGCTGCGATGATGGCTTGATAGACCGGTTCAAAATCCCGGCCGCCGGTGATGGAACAGGCAAAATAGATATTCATTTGATGTTCTTGGATATGCTGGCCAACAGATCGGATTGAGGCGTTCTGCGTGACAGCTGCTGCGATTCAAGCCAGATGCTGCGGAAATTCTCCAGGTCCATGCTGAAATCCATCCACTTCGGGACCAGCAGCGCCAGGCGGGCGGACTTATCCGGAAAGAAAAAGGGGGCGAGGAACAACTTCAGCACCGGTCGCGGGAGCGGCCAGCCTCGCAGATCCAGCACGATGGCGGTATCGTTCCCAACTGACCGCAGGAAATTTTGTTGCCATCCGCGGTAATGACCGTAGGGGAACAAGTGCTGCACTTCCACACTGGAAGCTTTGAGGATGCGCCGGTAGGAAATATCCATCCGCAGGAAAGGTGTTATCAGGCGCAGGTTATTGGCGGAAGGCTGGACATAAGCCAATTTGCTGATGCCAATAAATAACAGGGACAGCATGACTGCGTACACACCTGCCCCGGCCGCCACCCGCAGGATCCAGTCCGATACCCACAGGATATGGTATTGAGGCAGCTGGATGGGCAGGAGCGCCAATGCGGCTGTCAATGCCAGTACTGCAATGCCGATCCCCAGCGTGTACTTCCACCAGCGGTTGAGCATATAGGTGTAGAGCACCAGGCGATGGCGGCGGCCGTTGCGAGCCATTTTCCCCTACTCCTGTTCCGGCGGGAGCGGGAAAGGCACGCTGCCCGGCAGTGATTCTGAACCCGGCAGTTTTCCACTTAGGCTGGCAATCGAGCGTTCCAGCCTTTCGCCGCGCAGGCTGAAGGTCACATCGCCGCGCGTCCGCTCGATGATGGCGCGGATGATATCCGTCTGGCGGCGCAGTCCGTTCGTAATGGCATCCGGATAATCCATGGTCACCAGGATCGAGTAGATATCATCCATGTGACCGAGCAGGCGCTCGGCTTCGGTGGAATTATCCTGCCGGAGCATGTCCAGGCAGCGGCGGCGCATCTCGCCTACGCTTTCCGCCAGCCCGTTCAGATAGGTGTGCGGCGGCAGCTCGAGTTCTTCCGGCGTTGGCAGGGGTTCGTGGCGGATGAGTGCGCAGGTGATGCTGGCCTCGGCGAATTCTTTCAGGGAATCCTGCGTGTAACCGGCAAAGTACAGGGCAGGGAAATCCACCAGGTCGGTCTTTAAGGCGGTCGCGAGCTGGCGGGCTTCGGCCAGGTGCGCCTGCATCACGTCCGTTTCATCACGGTGAACGGCGCGGATGGACAGGGCGCAGGCGCGCGTCAGCGCCCGGGCGCTGGTCAGGGCCTGGTCGCGGGCCACCGTCAGTGCATCAAATGTCTGGCGGATTTGTTCGGCAATCTTTTCGAGTTTATCCATGGATGTGTCCCAAAAAAAGAATAGGACGCGGATCCTTGCCCTTTTTGCAAATATCCGCGTCCCGATTGTCTATTGATTTGGTTTTCTTGGTGGTTCTTGAGGAGGCTCAGGCGGGTGGGGCGGCTTGAAAAGCGTATCGGCCAACGATGGACCGCCGGTGGGAATATTTACCGTTCCAAAAGTCGCCTCGTAGCGTGCCAGGTTCTCGTTGACGGCCTGTACGAACAGTTTCAAGGCGACCGGCGACATGATGACACGGGCTGCCACCAATGCCTTTGAGTCCCCGGGCAGGAGGCGTGCAAAGTCCATCACAAATTCCGCCGGGGCGTGGGCGATGCGTGCCAGGTTGGCATAGGCCGGCTGCAGATCCGATGGGATCTCGATGGGAATGTTGGTGGGCGGTTTGGGGGGCGGAAGGGCCATGGGTGCCTCTATTTGAGTTTGCAGGTCACGCTTTATCCCCAAAAGGCTGGGACGAGAGCGTGACCTGCATCATTGATTGCATCGGGGAGTTAGAAGGGGATATCGCCTTCATCGCCGGCCGGCGACATGCTTTCTTCGGCTGCGGGAGCGCTGCCCATGCCGGGCTCGGACGTTTCTCCGCGTGAGCTCAGGAAGCGCACGGTTTGGGCGCTGACTTCAAAGGATGATCCGGGTGTGCCATCACCCTTGGTGAAGACACGCGGGCCGCCGGTTGCGGGATCTGCGGTCAGGCGTCCTTCAACCAAAACTTTGGAGCCTTTTTTTAGATATTGATTACAACTTTCAGCCTGTTTCCCCCAGGCCGAGACGCGTACCCATATGGTTCTTTTTATGCGCTCTCCGTTATTATTTGTGTAATCGTCTGATACGGCGACGTTTAAATTGGTGACAGCCTGGCCGGCCGGGGTATAGCGCATTTCCGGATCGCGACCGAGGTTACCTACGAGTACTACGGTGTGGTAAGTCATTTTTCCTCCAGGAGTGTAAATGGATTATCGGGATCGGATAAAAGATAGCCATGAATCCAACTGATCTCGTCAGGATCGATTTCTCGCATCTCATTTGGGAGAATATCTAATAGTTCTATTGCTTCTTTTGCAGTCTTATCAGTTAGTTCAGAAATCAGTTGTAATCTCTTAAAATAAGATAACGCATCTTCAAATTTAATAGGCGGAGAAGATGATTTTTCATGAACGATTTTATTTCTCTGAAGAAACAATTTGTTCAGCAGCTCAAACCATCTATGATCTCTCGGAAGTTCTTTACCGGTTACAAGCCGTGGAATGATAACCCATTTGCTAATGGGGTCAAGTTTATCAAGATAGTTCTTGGCAAAAGTGTCGGAAAGATTACGGGCGGCATAATCATAGATATAGGCCTCCACTGCGATTGCGGAAAAAACGATCACAAGCACAACGCATTTATTAATTTCATTGTTGAGGCCCATCAATTCAAATTCTCTCTCGACATTTTCCACCCCTGGTTTGATGAATTTCTCTTTAATGTCTTGCTGTTGCACCTCGAGAGCAACTAGTTTTTGATAACTCTCGCGCACAATTTTCGTAAAAGTACCAATTCCGCTGTTTCTGGCTCCACTCACATTTTTCATTAAAATGTATTCTTCAATTACAGGTACCGGCGCATTTACGACGGTGACAAAGTTATGGGTCAATTTTACATCACATTTCCCACCTCAACAGTGGGATTTCCAGCTCTTCTTTCGTCAATCCACCGTGGTGGCCGTAGAACTTCTGCTCGAACTTGTCTTTCTCATACCACCAGACCGATTGGCCGCGGTAAGGCAGGATGACCAGATCCCCGGCGCGCCCCCGCAGCTTGGGGGAGATGATCGGGCCGAAGTAACCTGCATCCATCATGCCGGTTACTTTCCGGACCTCGGCCAGCCCTTCCAGCCGGGAGGCAAGAAACGCCTGGGCTTCGTCCACCCGCCCGTCTTTGATGTAAAGGAAGAAATCGCGTGCCGAACCGGCCGGGACGATCAGTTCACCCAGGTGGTTGGTCCTCAGGAATTTCTCGATCCCCGCCAAAGCCGGATCGCGGTTGATATAAATGGTGGTGTGCGGATCGGTCTCCACCTGGCCGTGGTCGGCTGTCAGCAGGAACAGGATCTTCTTGCGGTTGCCGGCCATAGCCTTCAGGAAAATGCGCTCCATGGTCATCAGGAAGACCAGGATCTCGGCATCCATTTGGGCGGAATCGGGACCGTACTCATGCCCGATCGCGTCGATCCTGTCGAAGTAGCAGAAGAAATAAGCCGGTGGTTTTGAGTCTGCCAACTTCTCCGCAAGGTTGGTCAAGGCCTCGGGCAGTGTCCGGTAGCCGAAGGCTTTTGCCCCTTTATAGACTGCCTCCGAGTAGGTGGAGGGAGTGTATTCGCGCTGTTGAAAGATGGTCGCTGACACACCCTTTTTCTTGAGCGGAGGATATAGGGTTGTGGTCGGGTAAAGCTGGGAGGCTTTGACGCCTGCCGGCTTGAGCGTGTCCCGCTGGGATGTGCCGGCAAAGGAATACAGCAGCGGAGCGATGACTCTATCCAACAATGGCTCGTAATAATACCACTCGAAGATGCCGTGTTCGCCAACCGGCATGCCGGTATGGATGGTTGTGATGTGCGCGGCGGTGGTGGAAGGGAATTGGGAGCTCAGCTTTGTGGCGCTTCCCGCTCGTGTGATCTGCTGCAGGAAGGGTTCCTCCTGGAACCTTTCAAAGAAACGCCAGCCGAACCCGTCGATCAGGAAGAACACGACCGCCTCATAGCGGTTGGAAGATACATACTCCGTAATTTTCTGGGGCAGGGATGCAAATCCACCTGAGTCGTAAAGGGGCATGCCAAGGGCAGTTTCCATGAAGATTCCACTTTCCACACGTGACAGACCCAATCAAAAGTTCTGTCATGTGTCTTTTTACAGGAGCGTCGTCGTATAATAACATACTGTCAAAAGAATTATGAAAATGAATAATACCCTGACCGAAGAAAGCATTATCCAGCAGCTAAAAAAAACCTACCAGCCGGGTGTGGTGGCCTCCATCGATGGCGAGGCTGAAATGTTCAAAGAAGGGACGTTAAAATGTGCCGCGGTGCTGCTCCCACTGATCTGGTGGCAGGATGAGTGGCAGCTCGTTTTTACCCGCCGAACCGACACCGTGGAACACCACAAGGGCCAGGTCTCCTTTCCTGGCGGCGGCTGTGACCTGGGGGAATCCACGCCGGATGAGACCGCCTTGCGCGAAGCCCGGGAAGAAATTGGCCTGCTGCCGGAAGATGTTCGCTTGCTGGGCAGGATGAACGATGTCATTACGATCACCCGCTACCGGATCACGCCGGTGGTCGGGGTGATGCCCTGGCCCTACGAGATCAGGTTGGAGAAGGCGGAGGTGGCGCGGGTTTTCACCATCCCGCTGCAGTGGCTGGCCGACCGCCCAAATTGGACCGAGCGGCCGTTTACATTGAATGGCATCACCCGTCCAATTCCGGTGGTTAATTACAATCCATATGATGGGGAGATTTTGTGGGGAATCAGTGCCAGAATAACACAAAATTTTCTGGGGATCTTAATGGGAAACAATTCATGAGTTTTGATCGTCTTTTTAATTGTAACATCACCATACAATTGCATTCTCCTGGTGCAGACTCGCCCTCAAAGGAGTTTTATTATGAATGGAAAAGTCTTTACGTATCTGGCAGGTATCTTCTTGATCGCCGGCTTATCCGGCTGCGGTCCCATGGCAGCCACGCAGGCTTCCGAGCCCAGTCAAAGTCCTGAGACAAACCGAATTGAAGCCATTCCAATAGCTTCAACAACAGTCGCTGCGCATGCTGTCACCCTCGAAAGTGGAATTTCCATGCGCGTCTTATGGACCGTTTCCGGCTATATTATGGGCAATAATCCAGTCTGGAATGAACAGGATGCAAAAGCCATGCTTTTCAAACCGCTTGACATTGATACCACCGAAATCACCTTCGATGGCCAGGCCTGTAAAAATGTCGACTTCCAGCCAGAAAAGGCTCAGGCCGCTGAATATCTGTCAAACGCCTGGCAGACCTCGCCGCAGTTTCTGGGTATCGTGGATCAGGAAATCCAGGTCTTTAAGACCAATTGCAGCCTGCCTGGCTTCCAGGAGTACATGCGCCTGGGCGACGGGCGTCTGATCGTCCCGATCAATGGTGTATTTTTCTTCTTTGAACCGGCCGTATCGCGTTAGAAAAGGCCTTTCCCATTCATTGATTCACCTGGCATGAATTCGAAATCGGCTCGCAGACCGTTACTTATCGATCGTGCCTGCATGGTAGTAGGAGGGCGACTCCAACTCGGGGATGAGCTCCACAGACGGGGCATCGCCTTCATTTCTTATAATTATGGGTTGAGAAGAATTTTGCCAGGTGGCAGTCCAGGACCAGGGCCCGCCGCTGACCGTACCACAGCCGCTGATAACAAATGAGCTCAACTGTTCGGTGCCGTGAGCGCTCGTCGCTGAATCAAATGTACCGCTGGCAGAAAAGGTTCCTGTAAATGAGAAATGACCAGATGCAATCGGTACCAGTGCAGTGTGAGTGATCTTGTAAGACTCGCAGCCAGTTACATCGATATAAACAGCGAACTTATCCACATTTGCTTGATTGGGGGTCACATAAAATTCTTCGGCGGTGCCCTGCCAGAACCCGGCTGTGGGCGGAATATTCTTGATCACCAGCGGCAGGTAGGTGAAATTGGTCGGGGTTGCACCAGCCATTACCCAGCCCAGGTCTTTTAATAACCCCTTGGTAACCGGACCCGGATTGTGGTTTGAAGCTCCATCATTCACCGCATAGACCATCATGCTGTTGATTGTGCCGGCAAATGTGTTGTAATCCAGATGCGCATAACTCGACCCACCTGCCCAGGTGCCCGGGGCATATATCTTCACACGTGAGCCGCCATTGGCCGCATTGGCATTAACTCCATTGAACCATAGGCTCCCGGAGGTTAAGAGCGAGCCCAGATTCGCAGATGGGTTGGTATAAGTGATCAATTTCGTTCCGGTTGAGTTTTCCATGAAAGTATCATAAACATTGGGATAGCCTCCGTTCCCAAAGCTTCCACTCCCCGCCGAATACTTGGCAGTTCCGGAAAAGTTTAGCCCGTGGGCAATTTCATGGGCGGCAACCGTGACCAGGTCGTACTGCCCGGTTGGTGCCAGACCATCCGTACCGGTATACCAGGAAAAGTCCGAGTTATATGTGATGTAATCGTCGGGAGCGGATGAATCAAGATCGCTTCCGTACAATGCATTTGCCAGCGAACTCTCGTACCATGTACCCGTTTTTGGGGCGCCGGTGAAGTCTCGATACGAGATGGCTCCACCTGAATAACCGAGGGTGTTTGCTGAAGGCATGTAGGCAGCGCTGGACCAGCAGGCCGAGATCGCGATCGGTACTGAGGATTGGATGGTTGCGGTCCAAATGGCGGCGGCGGCATTAAAGGCGGTTTGTGCAGCCGCTGGAAAAGTTTTGCAGACTGCGCCCCAGGGATCGCTTGTCCCGGCAGCCTTAAAAGTGAAAGAGAACAAGGCATTGGTCGCATCCGGGTCAGCGACGGCGGCCTCGATCGCGGCCTGCACTTTAGGCTCTGGCGCGATCCGGATTCCCCGCATGGCTGGATTGGTGTCCGCCACGATCACGAGCGTTGGGACGATGTTCGATTGAGCCACACCAACCTCTGATACAGACGGCGCATTGTCAGGACGATGGAAACCCTGGGCCTGAGCCCCGCCCTGAACCCCCGCCATCGGGATCACGAAAAAACTTGCGATAATCAACGCAATAATGGATTTCTTAATTTTCTTGTTCATATGTCAATCCTCCTGGGTAACCCACCCGATTTCAATATGCAGTCAGACGAATTATTTTCCCAAAGTTAGAGGCATATTCCCTGCAGAACTGATGATAATAACTTATGAATCTGTAATGAGAGTATAGCATTTTTTAATCAGTGATACAACATTTTCCCAATCGAAAAGCCTTCAATCCTCTTAATCACCAGGTTGAAGGCGGGAATCCAGGGCATGCTCTCCGCCTTGGGCTGGGAATTACGAGATATTGTTTTTATAAAAACCTCGCCATCTGTTGAAGATGACCGTGGGGGAAGATGCTAAGCGGATCATTACCGCATGATCAATGGCAGGAAAACATGATAGAAAAATGTGGCCGTGACCGACTTATCGCCATCGATTGTAATGTTGGTCGGGTTGGTGTTGCCGACCAGGTCGCCGCTCCAGGCTGAGAAACCCCAGCCCGGGGTGGGTACGGCCGTGAGCTGCACCACATCGTTATAATGGTAAGGGCCGGGGTTATTGAGGTTAATACTGCCGCCACCGACCACGCTGGTCGTCAAGGTATACACGTTTTGTGTAAAATTGGCCGTGACCGATTTGGCGGCATCCACAGTCACCACACAGATATCTATACCGCTGCAATTGCTGCCGCTCCAGCTATTGAAACTGGAACCGGTACTTGCAACCGCTGTCAGGGTGAGGGTGGGATTGTTATCGAAGGAGGCAGAACAGGTCAGCCCGCAGCTGATTCCAGGCAGATCGCTGCTCACTGTTCCAGTTCCGGGACCGGCTTTGGTGACCATCAGGGTGTGCCAGGATTTACCGGCGGAGAGTTGGGCTGCGCTAACCGCCGCCCCGGCGTCCAGTATGCCGCTCCCGCACAAGGATGTGTTGCAGGTGCTGCCGCTTGGAAAAGGCCTGGCAGTGCTCTGCAGGATGGACAGCACCTCGGAGGGTGTCAGGGTTGGGTTGACCGAAAGCATCAGCGAGACCACCCCGGTCACATGGGGAGCGGCCATGCTGGTGCCCTGATAATAAGCATAAGTATCCGCCAGGGGGACTGTTATTCCGGTATTCAAAGTGGAAAGGATGCCGGTCGGGTCGCTTGGGAGCACCTGCTGGCCACCCGGTGCGCTGATTTCTACCGTCGTACCAAAGTTGCTGTAGTCGGCACGACCTCCGGCCTGGTTGGTGGCTGCCACCGTGATGACACCGTTGCAGCTCGCCGGAGTGTAGCCGCTGGCATCTGCGGTGTTGTTACCAGCCGCGACTACGACAACTGCCCCAGCCGAGTTTACATCGAAAATAGCTTGATTCCAAGCCGTGCTGCAAACTCCCGGCCCGCCCAGGCTTAAGTTGAGCACCTTGGCGGGCTGGGTATTGTTAAGAACGCCGTTTACCGCCAGCCCGGCCGCCCAGCGCACCCCGTCAATGACGTCCGAAGTGGCGCCGCCGCACTTGCCCAAAACCCGCACTGGCAGGATCATCGAATTCCAGTTGATGCCTGCCACTCCCTGGCCGTTGTCGCCGATTGCCCCGATGGTTCCCGCGGTATGGGTACCATGCCAACTGCTGTTCTGGATCCTGCAGCCGTTAAAAGTAACAGGGTTGTTGATGATATCCTGTGCAGACATCCAATCCCCGGGGTCACTTGGGTTTGAGTCGCGTCCGTCGCCGTCGTTGGCCACAACTGGATTGGTGATGAAATCGTAGCCAGGCACGGTCCGTCCGCTCAGGTCGGCATGGTTGGTGATACCCGTGTCGATATCTGCCACCACAATACCGCTCGAACCGGTGGTAATATCCCAGGCTGCTGGAGCATTGATTCCGTTGGTCCCAAAAAGGTCCCACTGGCCAGAATACAGGGTGTCGTTGGGAGTCAATGCCGGGAAGAGGATCTCATCCGGTTCTGCATATTCGACCTCCGGCAGTACCATTAATTTCTTGCTGATGGCTTCCACTTGTGCGAGTGGAAGACGGGAAGGAAGCCGCAGGACATTGGCATCCCCCGACATGGCCCGGAAATATTGCATGGTTACACCCGCCGCCGCACTCACACGCCCCATCTGGGCGGCCTGGGCGGGAACTGCGGATGCAGTCATCAATGGTTTATATTTTATGATGATTTGGTTGGTTGGAACCCCCGTTTGTCCACCCTGCTGTTGGGAGGCTGGATCGGATAGCCTTGACATGGGCCTCAGACCGCTGGTGGCCGCGGCCAGTAGAAGCAAACC
Source organism: Anaerolineales bacterium (assembly GCA_017882145.1). GTDB lineage: Bacteria > Chloroflexota > Anaerolineae > Anaerolineales > Villigracilaceae > UBA877. The sequence continues at coordinate 8,165 of JADGQB010000037.1, read as the reverse complement.
CACTACCAATAAATTTTTCATAAGAGCGCCTTGATGATGTATGGTGAAGATTTCCCGAAATAATGAAAGAGCGGAACTGATGGAATAGTATTGCGGTATTGGTTGTGAGTCAATAGCCAAATGCCTGCTATTCCTCATTCAAACCCAGGCCTCATCCGATCACTACCGAAGCACCAGCGGCAGGAAGAAGGAATAGTTATGCACTTCGCCTGAGTTGGGATCGACCATCAACCTGCCCGCATCCACCGCTTCGAAATCATTGCCGGTCAGCTTGTCGAGCAGATGCAGCATGTCATTGTCCCAGCGTTCATCCGGCGCACCCGAGATGTACCAGTTGGAGCCGTTATCGGCCAGGATAATGCCGTAGGCTTTCATGGCCTTCAATATGACTTGCATTTCAGCCGGGTAGCTGGAAATATTGAACGAAGCTTTCAAGCGGAAGCGTGCTCCCATGGGTGGAATTCCCGGGGAGGCAGGGTCGTTCGAGGTCAGATGGCGCGCCGGCCAGATGTAGCCATTGGTGCGGCTGGCAGTAAAGCGGATGGCGTGGTTGATCGCGCCGCTCAAGATCTCGTCATAACGTACCAGGCCGGGCAGGATTGGCAGCCCGGCGGCGTCCGCGGAGGTCCAGCCGGCTGGACGTAGGGCATTCGAGCCCAAATGCCAGATCGCACCCGAGCCGCCGCGCCAAACCCCGCTGGAATCATCCGCGGCATAGATTTCATAAAGCGTGCAGGTACTGCTGTCCACAATCAACAGGTGGCGGTCACTGCCGTATTCGATCAAAGGGTTGGCCGGGATCGGGTAGGGTCCCGGGTCGGATTCATCCTCATATTCAAATGATACCGGGACTTTTGGCACGCCTGCTCCCACAATGTTGTAGGGGATGCCGATCGGTCCGCCGTCCCACATGCCCGAGCCGAAATCCATGTGGAAACCTGTATTCCGGCCGATGCTGTCAACCCAGGCCTGCGAGCGGCTGGCCAGAGGAAGAGTATCCACACGTGTATTCCAGATGTTATTGGATGGGAAAACGGAGCAGCCACCCATTACGGGGAGAGGCTGGACGCTTTTCAGGAGGCGATTATCCTGGCCATCCAAAGCAGAAGCTGCGCCTGCGGATTGATAAAGAAGACAACCCATTCCGATCAGGACCAGTGTAACGGATTTCAGGATATGCATTCTTCTCTGAACGATTGAGTCCTCCGAATCTGATATCGTAATAGACTTGGATTGTTTTTCGATCTGATTATCACCAATAAAATAATACTACCAAGTCCCCACAATAATAAGCCTCTTACTTATTTGTAATTGTATGCTTTCACATGAGGCTCAACCATTTATCCTCCAGAAAAGCATCAGGGCGACCCAATCGGTCGCCCTGAATATTGTTATATGGCAGGAAGTTACTTCTTTTCTTCCTCTTCTTCTTCCTTCTTGCCCTTCTCGATCACTTCGGGCTCGGTACCTTCTGCAAGCACCACTGCCTCGGGCGTGACGACCTCTTCGACCTCTTCCTTGGTCGGAGCCGTTGCCAGTACAACCATCTCGTCCGGTGCACTCATAATGGTGACCTTGTCGGACAGGAAGATATCCTTGACATGGATGGCATCCCCGATCTTGTTCAGGGCGCCGATATCCACCACCACCCGCTCCGGCAGATCCTGCGGGAAGGCTTCCACTTCGAGTTCGGTCAAGCCATTGATCAGCATGGCGTTGAAATCCTTGACGGCGATTGAGTTGCCGGTCAACTGGATGCCTACATTCGCGCGGATCTTTTCGGTCAGCGAAACGGCCTGGAAATCAACATGGATCAGGTTGCGCTTGATGTAGTTCATTTGCTTCTCGCGCACCAGGCTCGGGTATTCCTTGCCATCTACATCTATGGTAACCAGGCTGGAGGAACTGAGGCGTGCCAGCACTTTGGCCGCATCGCGGGCATCCAGTGAAATATTGACCGGTTCCACATTATGCCCATAAATGACGCCGGGGAGTTGACCGGTGCGGCGCAGGGCCCGGACATGTCGCCCGGTTAACGTGCGCGCAGTCGCTTTCAAAAATACTTTATCCATCATAACCTTCCTCGAGCGCCTCTCACCCCGCCTTCATGTTAACTGTAGTAACGAATTAAGTCGTTACTACGGTACGGGATTACCTTCGCTCTACGAGAGAATATTCCCGGCCAAAGCCGGGCTTTCCGGCCGGAGCCGGAGTCTCCAGACCGTGCCGGAGGCGGGCGGAATTATACACGCCCAGGCATGATTTGACAAGCGGATGTAGCGTTGATCGATCAAAAGCCTGAATCCGAGAGTCCAAAATCTCCAGATTTTGGACTGGTGAGGCTGCCGCAAGCCGATGTCGGAGACATCGGACTCCGATGTTGTAACTTCTCAAGCGATCGACAACCAGCGATATTCATAAGGCTGGATCGACAACAACAATCTTCCCTGGGTTTTCCCCATAGCCTGGCTGGTCAGGAGGTCCACGATTTTCCCATGAAAATCCTCCGGCAGGACGCAATCGATCATTTGGGGGACCGCGCTGAGGTTATGCACCATCAACATGTGTTCCCGGCTGCCGCGCCGCAGATAGGCAGCCACTGCCGGCAACCCGCAATCCAGCCAGGCCAGGTCCCCGCAGCACAAGGCCGGGTGGCTTTTGCGAATGGCGATCATCGCCTGGATCCGTGACCATAGCGATCCGTTCGTGGAACGGCTTGTTTCGACATTCACCCTTTCAGGATCATAAGGAGCGACACCGATCACCGGCGAGTAGATCGACCTGGCCGAGCTAAAGCCGGCATTGAGACCCGCATCCCATTGCAGCGGCGTGCGCACCCCATTCCGGTCCGGGAGCTGCAGATCATCTCCCATCCCGATCTCGTCCCCATAATAAATGATCGGGGAACCGGGCAGGGTAAAGAGCAGGGAAAAGGCCAACCCGATCTTGCGCGGATCGTTGTCCAACAAGGGCGCCAGGCGGCGGCGGATGCCCAGGTTCAGGCGCATGCGCGCCTCGGGGGCATATTGCTCCCACATCCACTGGCGCTCCTCTTCCGTCACCATTTCCAGGGTGAGTTCATCATGGTTGCGCAGGAAGGTGCACCACTGGCAGTTCTCCGGGATGGAAGGGGTGTGGGTGAGCGCCCATTCGATCGGAACGGAATCTGCACGCCGCAGGCCCATGAAGATGCGCGGCATCAGCGGGAAATGAAATGCCAGTTGGAACTCGTCTCCATCCCCAAGATAGGTGCGTACATCTTCCGGCCACTGGTTGGCCTCACACAACAGGATCCGCCCGGGGTAATTTTTATCCACATAGCGGCGGATTTCCTTGAGAAAGGCATGCGTCTCGGGCAGGTTTTCGCAGTTGGTGTCCTCCCGCTCGAACAGGTAGGGCACTGCATCCACCCGGAAGCCATCCACGCCCAGGTCAAGCCAGAAGCGCATGATGCGCAGGAATTCGGCCCGCACCGCCGGGTTGTCGAAGTTCAGGTCCGGCTGGCTGCTGTAAAAGCGATGCCAGAAATACTGGCCGGCAGCTTCATCCCAGGTCCAGTTTGATTTCTCGGTATCGACAAAGATGATACGCGCCTGGTCGTACTTTTTGTCGCTATCACTCCAGACGTAATAGTCGCGAAACGGAGAATTGCGGTCGGAGCGGGCCGCCTGGAACCAGGGATGCTGGTCGGAGCTGTGGTTGAGCACCAGGTCCATGATCAGGCGGATGTGGCGAGCATGGGCGGCTTCCAGCAGGTTCTTGAAATCTGCCAGCGTTCCGTAATCCGGATGGATGCCGGTGTAATCCGAGATATCGTAGCCATCATCCTTGAGCGGGGATGGGTAGATCGGCAGCAGCCAGAGGCAGTCCACCCCCAGGGACTGCAGGTAATCGAGTTTTTGAGTCAGGCCGTTCAGGTCGCCATTGCCATCGCCATCGCTGTCGAAAAAGGCGCGCACGTAGACTTCGTAGAAAACGGCATTTTTATACCAGAGTGATTCGGGCATGGGTAAATCTCGATAGGATCTAGCCTTTCACAGAGCCGGCCAGCAGTCCGTGTACGAAGGAACGTTGGAAGACGAAGAATATGATCATTGGGATCAGGAAGGACAGGAAGGCTGCGCCGGTCAATATGTGCCAGTTCTGGCCGCGCGGGTCGATCAGGTTGGTGATCTGCACGGTTAACACCGGGTGGGTGGAAAGGAAGATCTTGGCCACCAGGAAGTCGTTCCATACCCAAATGAACTGGAAGATACCCAACGAGGCAATGGCCGGCATCGAAAGCGGCAAGGCCAGGCGCCGGAAGGCAGCCCAGTGATTGGCCCCGTCCAGGTAAGCCGACTCGAAGATTTCGCGCGGCAGGGAACCGATGAAGTTGCGGAGCAGGTAGATGGCGTAAGGCAGTCCAAAGCCGGCATGGAAGAGCCAGATCCCCAGGAAGGTGCTTTGTATGTGGAGCCTGGTATACAGCTGGGCGATGGGCACGAGCGACATTTGCAACGGCACGATCTGCAGACCGATCAGCAGGGCAAATAACCACTGGCGGCCTTTGAAGTCCAGCCAGGCAAAGGCATAGGCAGCCAGCGCCGCGAAAACGATCACCAGCAAGGTGGTCGGGATGGTCACAGCCAGCGTATTGAGCATGGCGATCCCCATCCCGGCTGGATTGGCAAGATCGCCGGCCGTGCAATTAAAGACACCCGTTTTGGCGGCCGCGCCTGTCTGGCAGTCCGACAGGTAATCCTGAAGGCCTTTGTAGCCAACGATGGCATCCACGTAGTTGCTGAGCGAGAGTTTGCCGGTGTTCCCGCCCTGCCCGGAGAGGGTTTGCATATAGGTGATGATCGGCGTAAGGGCGTTGAGGGCATCGGTGGGGGCGCTTGGCAGAGGTGTGTTGAGCAGGTGGGGTGCGTTGTTGACCGGCTTGCGTAGCATCAGCAGCAGGCTGGCTGCGCTTGGATACTGGTTCACCAGGGTCGGGCTGGATAGATCGGCGGCCGTGATTTTCTTGCCATCTGCCCCATGACAGGCGGCGCAGTACTTCGTGTATTCCGGCTGCCCAACGGTCTGCGCCTGCGGCAGAAAGGCATGCCACCAGCCGGTGGTGCGTACGGCTTCACGCGTGCGGAAGGACGTGACGAACAATCCCAGGGTCGGGATCAGCCATAACACGCACATCAGGATCACTGCCAGATGCAGCGGAAACCGGCTGAAAAATCGGTTGAGCCTGGTAAAAGGTTTCATCGCGCCGCCTCCTCTTTCCGAAATCGTCGGATGTTAAAGATCATGATCGGGATGGTTAACGCGATCAGGATGACCGCAATGGCGGTCGATTGACCGGCATTGGTCACGATCAAGGCGAACATGCGGTTGGCGATCACTTCAGTGCCAAAGTTGCCGTTTGTCATGACGAAGACCACATCGAAAATCTTCAGGATGATGATGGCCATGGTGGTGGTTACAACAATAATGGTTGGCAGGATGGTCGGGTACATAATATTCCAGAAGACCTGCCATTCATTAGCCCCGTCCACCCGCGCGGCTTCCAGGATTTCTGCATTGACGCCCTTGATGGCGGCCGACAGGATCGTCATGCAAAACCCACCCCACAGCCAGACACCCACCAGCATCAGGGAAAAGTTATTAATGGCCGGGTTGCTCAGCCAGGTAACGGGATGGCCCCCCAACCCGACGAGGATGGCGTTCAATAACCCGATCTGTGGACCTCCGCCGCTCTCGACATCGTAGACGAAACGCCAGATAATGCCGGCGCCAATGAAGGAAATTGCGGTGGGCAGAAATATGATAGCTTTGGCGGCGCTCTCGTAGCGCACCCGGTCGGCTAATATCGCGAAGAACAACCCTCCGGCGATCGTACCGGGCACCATCAGAAGCAACCAGAGGGCGTTGTTGCGCAGAGCCAGCAGCATTGCGGGGTTGGTGAGAGCATAGCGATAATTCTCAAAAACCCCCCAGCAGGGCTGGCCGGCGCTGCAGGTGGAAGCCGCAGAGTGCCTGCTGGTGGAATCCAGCAGGCTCAACCGGATGGTACCGATGGTCGGGTAAAGGATGAACACCGTCATCAGGATCAGCGCCGGGAGCAGGTAAAACCAGGGCGCCCAGCGGCCTTGCTTCATGATCCTTGGGATCATTTCTCCTCCTCTCTTGTGTCCGGATAAAGGGCTGGGGCATGCTCAGCGCATGCCCCAGCTTTGAACTTGCAGACGTTTACTTGATGGATCCTTTCTGAGCTGTAGCAACTCCGGCTAGAGTCGAGGTAATATCCGCACCCTGTACAATGCTGACAATGCCCTTCCATTCGGCGTCGTTGAACGGGGCGCCGAGGGCGTCACCCATATCAAAGGTGAAGCCGGTTGTATTCGCCAGCATATCGGCGATCTTGATTGTTTGCGGGTCGGTATAGTTGCCCTTGGAACTCATGTTGGGCGAGAGACCGAAACTAGCCTTGGCCCAGTTCTGACCGCCCGTTGCGCTGGTCACGTAAGCAACCAGGGCCATGGCTGCGGGTTTATTGCTGAAGGCCATCATGAAGTCGGCCCCACCTTGCAGACCCTTGACACCCGGGAACTGGAAGAAATCGTAATCGGTCCCATATTTCAAATTGGGGAATTGCTTTACGATTTCACCACCGGCGAAGCCGGACTGCTTGACCATCAAGGCCTCAGGCGGGTTGGCGAATCCCTTATAGAGCGCATCCAGGAACTTGGTATTGACCGTACCGTTTGCGCCACCCACGGTGTATTTCGGATCCGAGGCCCACTTCTGGTAGATCTGATAGGCAGCCGCGACCGCCGGATCATTGTAAGGGGTGGTACCGGCGATGATGCCGTTCACGAAGTCCGGTCCCTGGGAAGCCAGTAGCATATCCTGGATGAAGTCGGAACCGGTCCAGCCGTCTGCGGCTCCGCCGTTATTAAAACCCATGCTCCACGGCACATGCCCATCGGCCACCATCTTATCGACCAAGGTCTGCAGGTCGGCGAAGGTGGTTGGGACGGTATAACCGAGCGCAGCGAACTGGGTTGGGCTGTACCAGATGAGCGACTTGGGATCGGCCTTGGCCGGAATGGCCAGCCATTTGCCGCCAACCGTGCCCATGGTGATCCAGTAGGGAGCGTAATTCGACTTGTCGGCGCCCACGCTATCCAGAGGCTGAAGCTTGTCGGCATACAGTTTGAGCGGGGAGAAATCCGGCCAGAAGAGCACGTCCGGCGGCGTGCTCTTGACCATCGTATCGAGCACAGCGGCATCCCGGGTGGATTGGCCGTTGACCTTTATCCCACAGGCATCCTCGAACGGCTTGAGGACCGTATTGAAGCTCTGTTCCTCAGCACCGGTCCATTGATATACAAGGGTAATGGCGTCACCGGATGCAGCACCCTTGCAATCAATGGCGGCTGCAGCCGGGGCTGTTGTAGCGGTGGCGACCGGTGCAGTGGTGGCAACCGGTGCAGTGGTGGCAGTGGGTACAACCGGCGCCGTGGTGGCAGTGGGTACGACTACAGGTGCCTGTGTAGCGGTGGCGGTCGGCGTAGTACAAGCGGCGAAGAGCATGCTGACGGCGACTAACACTGCGAATATTCGCATAGATCGAGTGTTCATTTTTTCTAATCTCCTAAATCTCCTGAAAGGTTGGGTAATGGATTTAACTTCATCTTTTAAGTTATGCAGATTAGTTATTTAATAATCGACCACCTCCCTTCATCGGATGCAAACCGTCCCGTAGGGAAGAGAGTGACCGGTGCATGAAGATATATGTGAAGGTTCGGAGAGGTCATGATTGCGACTCTTCATTTTCATTCAAAGTTATCCGGAAAATACGAGCGCAGTTTCTCATTATAAAGATTATTCTTCCCAGAGAAATTAGAGAAAGTTAGAGTTTATTGGCGTTTATCTCTAATTTCGCCTGATTTAGTCCTTAATGACTTATACGTTTTAGTTACACGTGTTAATAAATTACAATAAAAAATTAACAATCAATTCACCAGAATGATCGTTAATTAAAAGCTTGAATTACGGATGATCAATTCGGATTCGAGCAACGTGCCTTCCTGATCGAGAGTTTCACCTTGAACAAGACGCACGAGGCGATCGCCTGCACCCCACCCCAACCCATAGGCCGGGATGTGGACGGTGGTCAGGGG
>JADGQB010000202.1 GCA_017882145.1 Anaerolineales bacterium | reverse complement strand
GGTGGGTTTAAAAGCTCTGGCGTAGCAGTTGGGAGGTTGCAGGCTGCCAGGCTGAAAACGGTCAGGAGGAGTGTGATGATTCTACGCATGCTGTTCCGGTCTTCTCAATTTAGGGGACTCTTTTTCCTCCACCTTGAGGGCAGGGATTCAAGCAGCGCTTAGAATTTACTGATATCCGAGAAGAAGGCTTTTGCTTTTGGGTAGCGTTCCCGGGAAGAGATGTACCAGGCCTGCAGGATTTGGGCATACATGCGGAATTTCCAGAGCATCCCGCCCCAGAATCCGCGTTCGTTGCGGAATTCGCTGGATGGGTGCCAGACTCCTTTGAGGATAACGGCCCGGGTGCGATAATTATGCTGGCTGGCTGCCACGCTCAGGGCAATTTCGAAGCCGTATCCATTCGCGGCCTCATGCGAAATATTTTTGAGCAGTTCGGCTCGCAGGCCGCGCTGCCCGGTCAGGAAGGGTGTCAGCCAGTGCGCGAGATCGGTTCCAAAATGGCCGCCCCGGAACAGGCCGATGGTCATATCCGCACGGTGGTCGATTACAGGCGCCAACAGGGCGTGGATATGATCGGGAGTCAGGTCCTTGAGGTCGGCATCCAACAGCAGGAGGATCGGTGCACTGGTGGCAGCCCAGCCGCTGAAAATGGCCTTACCTTTGCCTTTATTATGGTCGTGCTGGATCACCTGGAAGCGCGCATCACCTGCGGCGGCCTGTTTCAGGATTTCGACGGTTTTGTCCGAAGAACCATCATCTACGAGAATGATTTCATCCAGCAGGCTGGTCGCGTGCAGGACCGCCAGGACTCCGGCTACATTGAGTTCTTCGTTATAGGTTGGCAGGATGGCGGCGATCAGGGGCTTGCGTGATGGTCTGGAATTATCGGGCATCAAAAATCCTTCTCTTGACCCGAGTATACCATCAGACATCTTTTTTGCGCCCGACCAGCTCTCCCAGGCCAATTACGAAGAATGTCGCGGCCCAGATGGCCAGCAGGGCTAATCCGCTCAGCAGCTCCACCTGGCTGATGCGTTTCTCGACCTCCAGCAGGGAGCGCCCTGCCATTACGAATCCATGGTCAAACCGAACGACCACCGTTGCCATCCGGATGCCTGATTCGGGCTGCCAGGTGACCCGGTCCTGACCGCTTTGGCGGGTGTAATCCAATACACCCACTGGATAGGCTGGTACCGCTCCGTGCAAGGTTGCTGAAGAAGCCAGAACCTTTCCTGAATCATCGAAAACCATTAGGAACGGGGCCAGGCTGTCGGCAATCTCCACCTTGGAGGCCGGCACCAGGCTCTCAATGCTTTCCCCTGCATTCAGATTACTGGCAGTGTCCTCCGCCATCTGGATCTGCGGGTCGTTGGCGCCTATCCGCAGGGATTGTTGTACGGTCAGGTAGACCAAGCCACACAGGCCGGCAGTGGCGATCGCCAGCGGCAGCCACTTCTTGAATATCTCGAAAATGGTTCTCACAATGTTCTCCTTGTTATCCTCAGATCACCGTTAATACTATATCACTATCACCCGGGAGACCTGTCACATACTTGCAAAGCCTCTCAGGTTTTCTTTTTCGACTTTTTCCCCTATCCATCTGCCGAACTATCCAACCCCTGTGGGTTTTTAGGTATAATCCACCCATTCTTTTACCTTCCTGGAGATAGCATGACTCATAAACCTACCGGTGCGGAAATCCGCCAGACCTTTATTGACTTCTTCGTCGAGCAAAATCACACCCTGGTCCCGTCTGCTTCGCTGGTGCCGGGCGGAGATGCCACCCTGCTTTTCACGAATGCCGGTATGGTCCAGTTTAAAGATGTTTTCCTGGGTACCGACAAACGACCTTATACGCGTGCCGTCGACTCGCAAAAGGTCCTGCGTGTAGCTGGAAAGCACAATGATTTGGACGAAGTTGGCCGGGACGACAGTCACCACACCTTTTTCGAGATGCTCGGCAACTGGTCGTTTGGCGATTATTACAAAAAAGAGGCCATCACCTGGGCCTGGCAGCTCTTGACTGACGTTTGGGGGTTGCCAAAGGACCGCCTCTACGCCACCTGTTTCAAAGACGATCAGGGCAATATCCCCACCGACGAAGAAGCCGCCGGGATCTGGCGGGAGCAGCCCGGTATGCTGCCCGAGCACATCCTGTTCTTCGGCCGCCATGAGAATTTCTGGGAAATGGCCGAGACCGGTCCGTGCGGGCCGTGTTCGGAGATCCACATCGACCGCGGCGAGGAGTTCGATAATTTACGCGGCAAGCCGCATCGCTGCGGGGTCAACGGGGAATGTACCCGTTACCTCGAGCTGTGGAACAACGTTTTCATCCAGTACAACCGCATAGACAAGGATACTCTCGAGCCGCTGCCTGCCAAACATGTCGACACCGGTATGGGCTTCGAGCGGCTGGTCTCCGTGCTGCAGGGGGTCGATTCGAATTACAAGATCGACCTGTTCCAGGGTGCCCTGGATGCTGTCCGTGCGCTGACCGGCGACTCGCCTGAACAAATGTACGCCAACTTCACCCCCTATCGCGTCATCGCCGACCATGCGCGCGCCGCAGCTTTCCTGATTGCCGATGGTGTTGTGCCGGGCAACGTCGGGCGCAATTACGTCTGCCGCATGATCATCCGCCGGGCGGCGCGCTTCGGCACGAAGCTGAATTTGCATGAGCCCTTCCTGGCGAAAGTTGCCGAAGGCATCATCGCTGCCTATAGCGATTTCTACCCGGAATTGGTCAAAAGCCGGGAAGCCATTCTTGACAACCTGACCCGCGAGGAGATCCGCTTTGCACGCACCGTCGAATCCGGCACGGCTTATCTGCAGGGCATGCTGGATGAACTAAAAAAATCCGGCCGAAAGACCCTGGATGGCCGCCAGGCCTTTGACCTGTATGCCACTTATGGCCTGCCGTTCGAGATCGCCCGCGATATTGCCCGCGAGCAGGATCTGGATGTGGATGAGCCCGGTTTTCGCTCCGCCATGGATGAGCACCGCCTCGCCTCCGGCGGTGGGAAGGCCATGGGCAGGATGGGCGGCGAGGATGCCGAGTTCTATGCCGGGATTATCAAGGATCTGCGCGCGGCCGGAAAGCTGGGCGGGGATGGGGTGGAATACAACCCCTACGAATGGCTGCAGGTCGAAGGCCCGCTGCTGGCTCTCGTTGCAGATTGCCAGCTCCTCACCGAAGCCGGCGCCGGTGACCGGGTCGAGATCCTCCTGCCCAAAACCGGCTTCTATGTAGAATCCGGCGGGCAGGTCTCGGATACTGGCATCATCAAATCTCTCCCCCTATTTTCGAAGCTCGCGCAGCATCCAGTAGGGGAAATGGGGGGAGCCGGAGGGGGGCCGGCTTGGGAAATCGAGATTACCGGGATGCGCAAGCCTTCACCCGGCGCCATCGTCCATGTGGGCGAAGTGGTCTTCGGGCATCCGAAAGCCGGCGACCTAGCCGTCGCGGCCGTGGATGCCGGTCGCCGGCATGACATTCGCCGCAACCATACTGCCACGCACCTCCTCCACCACGCCTTGCACGAAGTGCTCGGTGAGCATGCCATTCAAGCCGGTTCGTTGGTTGCCCCCGATCATTTCCGCTTCGATTTCAACCATCCCGAAGCCATGACCCCCGGGCAGGTGGAACGCGTCGAGAAAATGGTCAATGAAGCCGTCGCCGCGGATTATCCGGTCACAGCGGTCAGCAAATCGCGCCAGGAGGCGGTGGCCGAGGGCGCCATGGCGCTCTTTGGCGAGAAATATGGTGACGTGGTGCGCACCATCACCATCGGCGATCCGCAGCAGCGCTATTCCTACGAGCTGTGTGGCGGCACGCACCTCGACCGCACTTCGGACGTGGGCGCGTTCCTGATTGTCTCCGAGAGTTCGGCCGCCGCCGGGGTCCGCCGCATCGAAGCGGTCACCGGCCGGGGTGCCTATGAACTGGTTTCCAGGCGCTTTAGAATGCTCAAGCAGGCCGCCTCCGCGCTAAAGTCTGCGCTGGAGGAAGTGCCGCAAAAGGCCGATCAGGTGCAGGATGAATTGTCTGCAGCCCGCAAACAGGTTGCCGATTTGAAGATCAAGCTGGCGCTTTCGACGTTCAACGTGCAGCTTTCCAACGTGCCAAATGTTGGCGGAATAAATCTGCTGGTAATGGAACTCCCCGGAGCGGATAAGGAAACCCTCAGCCAGTTGGCCGATACTTTCCGTGAAAAATATCCCGCACAGGGCATTTGCGTGATTGCCACCGTATCGGGCGAGCAGCAGGTCATCGTCATGTCCGCTGTCACGCAGGATTTGATCAAAAAGGGTTTCAAGGCCGGCGACCTGGTCGGGCACATCTCGCGCCAGTTGGGCGCCGGCGGCGGCGGCGCGCCCCACCTAGCCTTCGGCGGCGGCCGGGATGCCTCCAAGCTCCCCGAAGCCCTCGCCAGCGTAAAAGCTTGGGTCGAAGCCAAGACAAAATAATAGTAGGGGCGGGTCTTGTAAACGCCTTTTTTTGTTGTATATCTCCTGGTGGAGGCAAGTTAAATAAACGTAGGGGCGGACTTTATGTCCGCCCTTTTTTGTAGCTCGTATCATTGTGGAATGCAAGTTAAAATAATCGTAGGGGCGGATGGCAATCCGCCCCTTACTGTTTGAAATCCTCTCATGCAATTTGGAAAATTCTACTCCTGGCAGAACCCCTCAGGACTTTTTTCTTATTGATGGGAAACGTTAATTCGTGTAATATGATCTTAATTATCCATAAGGAGAGTATCCATGCGCTCCAAAAAGTATTTATTGGTATTCTTCGTGTTTCTGACCATGGCTTGCGGCCTGTTTTCTCAAGCCAGCCCTCTCACCCAGACAATCGCTCCAAACCAGGCCGCCCAGCCGGTTGCACCAACTGCCCTGCAGGCTACCGCCACACCCCTTCCGACTGCCACGGAAACCCTGACGCCGCTGCCCAGCCCAACCCCAACCCCGGCGGACACGATTCCTCTGTTCCTGGCTTCCACCCCCGGCATCGCGGCAACTTTGACGGCGGTCTATTCCACCCCCGGATTCCGGGAAACCCAGGTAGCCCAGCAGACCAGGCTGGCAGCCACCGAGGGGGTCCAGATGCAGGCGCTTTCCGGTTCATTGTTATCTCAATGTCCAAACCCCTCTGATCCTCCAATGCAAAAATGGGTGGATATCCCTGTCATGCCTCAGGCGACCGCCGGCCTGGTGGTACAGACGTTGATCGGCTCCTACTATTGTTTTCGTGCTCCCGTGACGGTTGCGGATATGGAAACCTTCTATAAAGACCAGCTGCAGCCTCCAAATTGGGTAATGCAAAACGATTCAAATGGATCCATGGTATTCGTTGGCCTCAGCCAGTCGGGCGCCCAGCTCCTGACCCTGAATTCCGGTCCCGGCAATAAGAACGACCTGATCGTAGCAATCAACGTGACCAACCCTCTGCTCATGCCTACCCCAAAGCCATAATCCACCTTTCCCGGACTCCGGCGTCTCCGACGCCGGAATCCCATTCTAAAATGTTATGCGGAATGGCCTTCCGCCGTCATCCAGGGCAAAAAAATATTCTGGGAATAATTTGCCCTATTGCTTGGATGGCTGGTTTAATCAACTCGTAAGTTCTATCATCCCGTTTATGTCCGGTTAACGTAACAGGATTATCCTCCTACGGTTGGGAAATTCATATTTCGATTGCCCATGCATGCCCGGAAAGCCATGTATATTCATAAGCAGATCAAGGAACAACCATGGAAAATCGTTCAAATGCTAACGAGCCCGAACAGACAACCCCATCCAAAAAGTCTGAACCTCCCATTTCATTAAAATCCGTCAACTGGGGCCGCCTGCTCGGCTATTTAAAACCCTACTGGGGCCGGATGGCACTGGCCATCCTGGCGCTTTTGCTGTCCAGCGGGTTCGGACTGGCCTTTCCACTGGTCATTGTGCGCCTGCTCGATTCGGTCACCAAAGCCAAAAGCTTTGCCCCGCTCAACAACCTGGCTTTCTTGCTGGGCGGGATCTTCTTGTTACAGGCCGCTTTCTCGTTCTTTCAATCCTACCTGCTGGCCTATATCGGTGAGCACATCGTCTACGATCTGCGCACTTCCTTGTATGACCATCTGCAAAGCCTCTCGCTCGATTTTTATGCCACCCGCCGTGTTGGCGATATTGTCTCGCGCCTGTCCAGCGACGTGACCATGATGCGCACCATGCTGACCAGTAACCTGACCACGCTGCTCAGCACCTCGGTTTCGCTGATCGGATCGGTTGTGATCGTCCTGACGTTGAATGCCCGCCTGACCTTGTTCATCCTGGCGTTGGTGCCGGTCATCCTGTTGGTGGCATTTTTGTTCGGCGGCCGCATCCAGAAGGGCAGCACGCGCGTCCAGGATCAACTGGCCGCTTCGACGGTCGTGGCCGAAGAAGGCTTGCAGGGCATTCGCGTAGTGAAAAGCTTTGGGCGCGAAACCTATGAAGCTCAACGCTATGACACCGCCATGGAAAAAACGTTTCGCGCCTCCCTCCAGATGGCCGTCTACAACTCCGCCTTCGGATCGATCATGATGTTCCTGGGCTTCGGCTCCATCGCGGCGGTCATGTGGTATGGCGGGCGCGAAGTGATTGCCGGGCGGCTGACCCTGGCCCTGATCACCGGTTTCCTGATGTATTTCATCACGATTGCCGCCAGCCTGGGCGGCCTGGCAGGTCTGTATGGACAGTTGCGTGCCGCCGTGGGCGGTGTCCAGCGCGTCTTCGAGATCATCGATACGAAGCCCTCCGTGACCGATGCCCCGCAGGCTGTTGCCATACCGGTCAGCGCCGGGCGGATCACCTTCAAGGATGTTTGTTTTTATTACGAAAATGATGCCCCGGTCATCCAGGGCGTATCCCTGGATATTCAGCCCGGCGAGATCCTGGCCCTCGTCGGTCCCAGCGGCGCCGGCAAGAGCACCATCTTCAACCTGATCCCGCGTTTCTACGATCCCACCGAGGGCGTGATCCTGATCGATGGTCAGGATTTGCGCTCTGCCACCCAGGTCAGCTTGCGCTCCCAGATGGCCATCGTCCCGCAGGAGACCATCCTGTTTGGCGGCACGATCCGCGAGAATATCCTGTATGGACGCCTGGACGCCACCGAAGAGCAGCTGATCGCAGCCGCGCAGGCCGCCAATGCCCACGATTTCATCAAGGCTTTCCCGAAACAATACGAGACGCTGGTCGGCGAGCGCGGCATGAA
>JADGQB010000201.1 GCA_017882145.1 Anaerolineales bacterium | reverse complement strand
GGACTTCCCGGCTGGTCAGGTATTCTGCGGTGCGCCGCACAACCTCGGTGGTGACCGTACCCATCTTGCGGATGCGTTCCACCTCGGCCGCATCCTTGGTCTCCATGGCTTTCATGAAAAGCGAGTCACTGGTCGACTCTCCGACCAACTCTATCTCCATCATAAGTTTCTGGAGATGCGTGAAAACGGCGAAGGAAGAACCCAATTCCACGTTGCCGTAGATTCCAATGCGTCCCTGGATACCTTGCTCGGTAAGGATGCGCTTGTAACGGATGGCAGACGCCAAGGTGGGATTGCCATTCGCTTCTTTCATCAATTCATCATAGTTGTACTTGCTGGCCGGGATGAGCGTCAGCCCCGATTTGGCGGCTTCGTCGCGCTCCATATCGTTGCAAAGGAGTACGGCGTTCCCGCCGCGTTTCTTGAACAGCGCCGCTCCGCCGAAATGGCCGCCCCCGGTCAGATAAACCATGGCTGGGTTGTGGTCACCGTTGCCGATAACAAGGATGGCATCCAGATTTTTGGATTGCATAAGGGTATCAAGATCAGATTTCATTTTAGATTCTCCAGTGAAAAAGATTCAACAATCTCATCAATCAGCTTGTCCTCCCAAACCCGAGACTATCGTTAGGCAAAAGAAAGCCATTTGCGTAATTCGGCCATTGGCGCCATTCGCGTTAAATTCCTAGACCTGCCCGACTATTTGCATCACCTGGCTGCGCGTCAGCTTGGGTTGGCCATTCTCAAGGGCCTGCAGGGTGGCTTCTGCGAGAGCCAGGGGTATATCCACCATGTACCTGAAGGATACCTTTGAGATCAAGGCAATGCCTGCCTTCGCTTGTTCCAGGTTCTTTCGGGCGTAGGCAAACATCTGCTTGTCGGCCCAATCGGAGGGGTAAAAGTCTACGCCGCGCTGGGAGTCTTCCTCCCGGTTACGCAGGATATTTACGGATTGCAGCCCGCGCCCGAAATGGATGGCAGCCAAACGGTCGACTTGAGAGCCGTCGAACCAGGTCCAGATGTCACATATGAGCAAACCCACGGAGCCGGCCACGCTGAATGTGTAGCTGTTCAGGTCGGCTTCGGTCCGGATCAGCCAGTTATTCTCCACCCAGTATGCCATGCGGTCCGCCATTGCAATGCTGGCATCCCAGACGCGCGGTGCGATTCCCTGCGGTACATGTGCCAGCCAATCACCAATCCGCAGGGTTACTTCAGGCAGAATTTTTTTATAAGGAAGGAAAACAGCCTCGAGCAGGGATGCATTTTCCGGGTCATCCGATGCGAGTTGGGCTTGTAATGCCCAACTGAGTCCATGCAGGATGGAGGCTTTAGTCTGGTTGTCCAGGTCGGGGTGATCTTCGATTTCATCTATGGCGCGCATGCATAGATAGGCAGCCCCAATCGTCTCTTGTAATTTCAGCGGGAGGCGCGTGATTGGGATGAAGAAAGTCCGGCTGGTTTCTTTGAGTATGCGTAAAATGTCTGTTCGATGAGTCATAGGATTGATGGCGGGAGATGAAAAGGATTACAAAGTTAACCCCCGAGTGGTGCCAACGGTTTTCTTTTTGTCCCGCAAAGCATTCATCAGCCCAACCAGCAGTGCCCCATTTTCCTCCGGCAGGACCGTGCGCGGATCTAGCAGGATGCGGTCGTTTTCGGTACGGGCGATGATGGCTGGGCTTTGCCGGCGCAGTTTTTCCAGGAATCGATCCGGGCTTTTAACATCCAATGCCAGAAGGAACGTAGGCAACTCCTCATCAGGTAAGCTGCCGCCGCCCACAGTCGACTTCCCGGGAATGACTTCTCCCCGGCCCAGTTCATGGCTCCAGCCTTTGGCGGTCTGGCGGAGCTGCTCAGGCATCAGCGAAATCATGCGCCAGATGGGGATTTCGTTCTCGGCCTCATCTTTGAGATAATGCAGCAAGGTGGCGCTCAGCGCGGCCAGGCAAAGCTTATCGGCGCGCACTGCCCGTGCCAGCGGATGTTTTCCGAGGATGGCCATCAAGCTGGCCTTGCCCACGATCATACCGGCCTGCGGACCACCGAGCAGTTTATCGCCAGAGAAGCACACCAGGTCCACGTCCGTCGCCAGTGTTTCCTGGACTGTCGGTTCATGCACCAGGCCGTAGCGGGCCGTATCGAGCAAAGCGCCCGACCCAAGGTCATCCACGCACGCAACACCGTGGCTGTGTGCCAGGCTGACAACCTCTTTCCACTCCGGCTCTTCTGTGAAGCCGATTATCTTGAAATTCGAGCGGTGGGCATGGAAGACGAGCCCAGCCGGTTCGGCCAGCGCTTCCTCATAATCGGCCAACCGCACCTTGTTCGTGGTGCCCACTTCCACTAATTTTGCTCCGGATTGTTTCATCACATCCGGGATGCGGAACCCGCCGCCAATTTCGACCAGTTGTGAGCGGGCGATAATTACCCGCTTGTGGTTTGCCAGCGCCGCAAGGATCAGCAGCACTGCTGCGGCATTATTGTTCACCACCATGGCAGCTTCGGCACCCGTAAGCCGTTGAAGCAGCCCATCCGAATGAGCCATACGGGAGCCGCGTTTGCCGGTTTCCATGTCGAATTCAAGGTTGGAGTAGCCGTGCGCAACTGCTTCAACGGCCTGAAGCGCGGCACTGGAGAGCGGTGCCCGGCCCAAGTTGGTGTGCAGGATCACCCCGCTGGCGTTGATGACCGGTAACAGAGTCGGACAAGTCCAAGCCTCCAATAAGGAGGCTGCCTCGATCAGTAAGTTTTCCCTGGCGGGCAAAGTGGGATCTTCGCTCGCCGAAACGCGTTTCCGTACATCCGCCAACACGCTGCGGATGGCCTGGAGCGTCAACGGGCGGCCATAACTCGCGATGAGCTCCGCCGCCAGTTGGGTCTGGAGTAGTTGTTCTACAGACGCGAGACCACGCAGGTTCATGCTTCGGAGGCTGGTTTTTCTTCTACCGGCGGTTTTTCATCTGGAACAGGTTTTGGTTGCCAGCGAGCCTTTTCTCGCATTCGTACCAGATACTCGATGGCCACCAACCCGAATGCCAGGCCAACGCCGGTCCAGATGGTAACCAGGCGTACCTGTTGCAGCCAGGCCAGGACACTCCCGTAGATGCCCACCCAAATCGCCTGCCGGACGATTACATATGGCCCGGCGGGTGGCTCGGATGGGAAGCGCAGGTTGAGGAACCAGGTGACTGGCAGGGCCAGTCCGGTAAGACCTAGCGTGGCGCCGAAGAAGAGCAGCCAGCGCGCCCACACTGTAGGTGTGAGGGCAAGAATGGCGATCGCCGCTGCGCCCCAGCCGAGAACAAACAGGCTGATAGCCGAGGCGAGGTAGGGGAGAAAGGATGGGTTTTGGCGGGGTTCCATAAAGGGAATTATACTATGGGGTGGAGACCAGCGCGGAACCGCCCGTCTTTTTTTTATTAATTTGAGTTATTTTGATTGTGTAATCGTAACTTGAGGATGGAATTAAATTTACTCTTGACAGTTGTTTAGACTTCATGATAAAGTTGCCCCGCTTTAAAATTTTAAAAGAAAGGAGCACACACAGTTTTATGTTAAATATGGCACCGGTGGTTGTCCTGTGTGTGCGCCTGTGATTCGAGCTTAGTCAGGTCCTTTTTGGATTAAGAATATCGGCCACGGGCGCACAACCTGCCCGTGGCTTTTCGTTTTAATAACTGGCTGACGGTCTGGTAATGCGCGCCCCAAGCGCCGCCCAGGTAATCGCCAAAGAAAACGGTTTACCGGCCACGGGTCCTCCCCTGTGGCCGGTTTTGATTTAATTGAGTAAGGACCTTTACGATGAACGTTACCAACAGCTACTCCCACGACCAGGGTGTCGTGGTTAAAAAGAATATTGGCATATACCACGTTCGTACCAACGAGCGTGTAATCCCTTGTGCTATTTCGCCGCGCTTGCGCAAGCAATTGGTGTACCCGATCGCTGATCCAAGCTCGCTCAGCCATATTGTCCGGGATGTGAAGATTCTCGACAAGGTCGACCCGCTGGCAGTTGGCGATTGGGTCCGGTTCGTGGATTCACATGACGGCAGCGGGCTGATCACCGAAGTATTACCACGCCGCAATCGCCTGGCTCGCCGGGATCCCTATCCCGGAGCATACAAATTCGAGCAGATCATCGTCTCGAACATCGACTACATTATCCCGGTTTTTGCCGCGGCCAGCCCGGCGCCGAAATGGGGCTTGCTCGATCGTTACCTCACATCAGCCGAATCGCTTGAACTCACGGCGTTGGTGGTGATCACCAAGTTGGATTTGGTCAGAGCTGACGATGGGAGGCTGGATGGCGAATTGCAAACCTCGCTTCAGGAATATCGCAGGATTGGATATCCGATTGTACTGACCAGTGCGGTCACTGGCGAAGGGCTGGAAGAATTGCGCCGAACGCTTAAAGGCCGCATTTCGGCTTTCGTTGGGAAGTCCGGGGTTGGCAAGTCTGCCCTGTTGAATGCCCTCGAGCCTGGTCTTGGCTTGCGAATCGGCGCGATCGGTACTGGTCGGGCAGGGAAAGGCAAACATACCACCACGTCTGCAGAGATGATTACAACAACTTTCGGCGCAGATATCGTGGACACGCCCGGGATGCGCGAATTTGGCCTGCATAATTTGGATGGAGAGGATCCGGCTATGTTCTTCCCGGAAATGCGCCCTCTGGTTGGGAAATGCAAATTCGGACTGGATTGCAGTCATGCTGAAGAACCCGGCTGTGCCATCCGCAAGGCAGTCCTGGCTGGCGATATCAGCCCGCTGCGCTACCGGAGTTATTTACGTTTGAGAGAAGAAGTGTGATTGATATGAACGACAATCTTTTACAAATTCCGGCAACTAGAGAAAAATCAAGATCCCGTTATGGGCAGCCCGGCAGGAATTCCACCGAGGCTGGCTTTAAATGTGCGTACTGCCATGGCTTTGTTACGACACAATCCGGTCTGTCAGGTGTGGGGAACCGCAACCATTGTCCGTTGTGCCTGTGGTCGCGCCACTTGGACCTGTACGCACCGGGTGACCGGCTTTCGGCCTGCAAGGCGCCTATGCAGCCGGTTGGTCTGACCATCAAGGCTACCCGCAAGAAATATGGCCCCGGCCGCGGCGAGTTGATGCTGATCCACTTATGCAGGGAATGTGATAAGCTGTCCATCAACCGCATCGCCGCCGATGACGATCCGCAAACAGCATTTAGTATCTTTGAAGGTTCCTTCCAACTGGACGTCGGGATGCATACCAGTTTGGATGCTTGCGGCGTACGCGCTTTGGATGCTGCAGATAGGGACACGGTCCATGTTCAGTTGTTTGGCCGTAAATCAGACCTGGCTGAAATGCTTTTCAAGAGCAATGTGTATGAATTGGTTTAACAAAGTTCCCGGCATTTCCAAAAATGCCGGGAACTCTTTGTTTCAGACAAGTTTACTCTGATATTGCTCGGCAAAAAGCGCTGGTTGTCCACCGGTATGCCAGAACAGGATGGTTTCATCTGGTTTGAAAAACCCCTTGCGGATCAAGTCGATCAGACCTGCCGCCGCCCGTCCGGTGTAGACCGGATCGAGCAGCAGGCCTTCGTATTTTGCGAAGAGTTGGATGGCTTCCCGTTCGGCCCCCGTCAGGACCCCATAGCCAGGAGCGGAGTAGTCGGCGTTGACCAGCACCTCTTCTTGTTTGAAATTGAGATGTGCTCCCAGCCGCTCGGAGGTTTCAGAGGCCAATTTGGCCACACGTTCCTGCAGGACAGCTTGAGGTTCATCCACGCTGATGCCAAGTACTTTACCCGTATAACCAAATACGGCCGCGCCGAGTACCAGCCCGGCCTGTGTCCCGCCTGAAGAAGAGGCGAATACGATCCAATCGGCTTTTATTCCCTGTCCAACGAATTCCTGCATGGCGAAGGCATACCCAAGCGCGCCGGTCGGATTGGACCCGCCATACGGCACCAGGTAAGGCCTGTGGCCTTGTGCGATGGCCTGTTCGAAGGCTTGCTTGAGAGCCATATCGCGCAGGGATTTTTCCACCCAAATGATTTTCGCTCCAAATTGCTGGTCCAACAGGAGATTGGCACTGGCCTGGGCAGGGGGTTCACCGACCAGCACGAGTGTGCAACCAAGGCCGAATTTCGCTGCTGCCGCAGCGGTCTGGCGGCAGTGGTTGGACTGCAAGGCCCCCGCAGTAATGAGGGTATCTGCAGCTCCGGCCTGTGCTTCGGCAACCAGGAATTCCAGTTTGCGGGTCTTGTTCCCACCGAATGCAAGACCGGTCTGGTCGTCGCGCTTGACCAGCAGATGCGGGCCGTGCAAAGCCTCTTCCAGCCGCGGCATGGTTTCGATGGCAGTCGGCAGATGGGCAAAGTGAATACGAGGAATAATGTTCATATTTAACTCCACTGCGAAGAAAGGAAGACCGCGAAGGTTATTTAATGGTTAGAACTGTTCTCTGACGCTTTCGAAGTTCATAAACCCGGCAAAACTGATAGGCAGACTCAAGTAACCCAGGTCCGAGGGCGCGATGTACTTTGATGGCCGAGTCAACTATATCTGTTGCGATGGCCTCGATGTCATTCATCGTCAGCTACTTCCTCTCCAAATGATTCTTTGCAGTCTTCCCAACTTCGCGGTTAGAAGCCAAGGTTTTTCCGGGTTTTCGCCTTGCCGCGGGCACGCATGATATCCATCACACGTGGTAAAAGTTCTGTGTACATTTTATACAGCATCGGATTAGGAGTGAAATCCCAAGCCCCGATAGTGCGCATTACATGGCCGCCCAGACCCTCTTTAAATCGGAAAACGTTCCACAAATCATCACTCTCATTGAATACATTCGGTGCGCCCCATAGATTGTAAATCTTGCAGCCTAAAGCCTTTGCTCTCCGGATGGCTTCCCATTGCAGCAGGTAGTTCGGCATCTTCTCACGATGTTCCTCACGCGACATTCCGAACAGGTAAATCGCCTGCCCCGCAAAATAAAACATTGAGACTGCTCCGACCGGCTCTCCATTCACTTCGGCGATAAGCGCTTCGTGGAAAGGAATCGAAGGGGAATGTGCAACGGCGGATAAATTATCAAATGTTCGCCAGACAGTCTGGTAATAGCCCTCTTCGCGGATCAAAAAACCGTCCCGGACCGAAGTTTCCGCGTACATGCGATACAGCTTTGATAAATCTTCCCTCGTCCCGGCCCGTACTGTGACGCCTTTCTTCTGCGCCAGGCGGACGTTGTAACGCGTTTTCTGTTTCATGCCTGCCAGCAGCT
>JADGQB010000200.1 GCA_017882145.1 Anaerolineales bacterium | reverse complement strand
AACTCATTACTTTTCCTCCCCCTCTTCCCAATTCCCCTTACCCTCGTTTATAATATGCGCTCTTCGGGCGGGTAGCTCAGTTGGTTAGAGCACTGCTTTGACATAGCAGAGGTCGTAGGTTCGAGCCCTATTCCGCCCACAGGACGAAGCCCCCATTTTGAGGGCTTCGTTTTGCATTCCTGTGTCATTGCCTGCACTGTGCCGCAGGCACACGGGCGAGGAGCAGCCTGCCCCAGTTCTTTTGGGGTTCTTTGCGACGAAGCAATCCCCATGTCAGCAGAGAGATTGCTTCGTCGGGAAAGTACGCCCTCCTCGCAATGACACTTGGCTTCGGGCACGCTTGACAGGCAGATAAACAAGCATATAATACTTGCAATATACCAACGCCTTGACCGGGACGAGTAAGCGACCGCCGTGCCAACAGGGAGAGCAGGCCATTGATTGAGAGCCAGCTCCGGACAGCCCGCCGAAAACCACCCGCCAGCGTAACCCCGAACGGTAGGGGCGGGTCGATGACCCGCCCGCTCATTACGGGAAACGGTTGGCCCCGTTAGCAGCCCCAAGAGATATGTCAACCGGGACCCTAAAGGTCTCCAAGACCTTTAGGGTCTGGACATAAATCGGGTGGAACCGCGTGAGCTTGCTCCCGCCCCGAAGTTTGGGCGAGAGTTTTTATTTAAAGGAGATTAAAATGTCTGACCAACCTGAAGAACGCTACGAAGATTCACAACTCTACCGCATCCGTCACTCGGCTGCGCACGTCATGGCGCAGGCCGTGCTGGAATTCTATCCGGAGACCAAGTACACCATCGGTCCGCCGGTCGAAAATGGCTTTTATTATGATTTTGACCTGCCCGAAAAGATCACGGAGGATGACTTGCAGAAGATCGAGAAACGCATGCGCCAGATCATCTCCGCTGGGCATCCCTTCGTCAAAAAAGTCGTCTCCGCCGAGGAAGCCCGCCAGGTCTTCAAGGATCAGCCCTACAAGCTGGAGCTGATCGACGGCCTCGAAAAAGGCGGCCTGGACGAATACGGCAACCCGCTCGCCGAAAAGCCGGTCATCAGCCTGTACCAGAGCGATACCTTCACGGACCTGTGCCGCGGGCCGCACGTCGAAAATACCCGCCAGATCAACCCGTCCGCCTTCAAGCTGATGTCCATCGCCGGGGCCTACTGGCGCGGCGATGAGCACAACAAGATGCTGACGCGCATCTACGGCACGGCCTGGAAGAACCCCGATGAGCTCAAACAGTACCTGAAGCTGCTCGAGGAAGCCAAGGCGCGTGACCATCGCAAGCTTGGCAAAGAGCTGGAAATCTTCATTTACGATGAAGAAGTAGGCCCCGGCCTGCCGCTCTGGCTGCCGCGCGGCGGCGTCATTATCGAGGAACTCGAACGCCTGGCCAAGGATACGGAAGAGCAGGCCGGTTATTCACGGGTGCGTACCCCCCATCTAACCAAAGAAGACCTGTTCCTGCACTCCGGTCACCTGCCGTATTACGCCGAGAGCATGTACCCGCCGATGGAGATGGAAGGCACCAGGTATTACATCAAGCCGATGAACTGCCCGATGCACCACAAGATCTACGGCGCGAAGCCGCGCTCCTACCGCGACCTGCCCATCCGGCTGGCCGAATACGGCACCTGTTACCGCTATGAAAAATCCGGCGAGCTGTTCGGCCTGATGCGCGTCCGCTCCATGCAGATGAACGATGCTCATATTTATGTGACCGAGGAACAGTTCGAGCAGGAGTTCATGGCAGTCATGGAAATGGAAAGGAAATATCTCGAATTATTCAGCATCAGCAAATTCGTCATGCGGCTCTCCTTGCACAGCAAGCAGGGCCTGGGCAAGAAATATGTGGACAACGAGCGCCTGTGGCTCAAAACGGAGGATATGGTGCGGCGCGCCATGACAAATGGCCATGTACCCTACGTGGAAGTTGCCAACGAGGCCGCCTTCTATGGTCCCAAAATTGACGGACAGGTCTGGAGCGCCATCGGGCGCGAGTTCACCCTGTCCACCAACCAGGTCGATTTTGCCCAACCGGCCCGCTTCGACCTGAAGTATATGAGCAAGGACGGGGTCGAAGAGACTCCGTTGTGCATCCACCGCGCTCCGCTCGGCACGCACGAGCGCTTTGTCGGCTTCCTGCTCGAGCATTACGCCGGCAATTTCCCGGTCTGGCTCAGCCCCGAACACGCGGTCGTTGTCCCGATTACGGATAACCAGAACGAATATGCCGAAAAGATCGTGGCGCAGTTGCGCGACCAGGGTCTGCGGGTCAGCGCCGATCTCAGCTCCCAGCGTATGAATGCCAAGATCCGCTCGGCGCAGTTGATGAAAGTGCCTTACATGCTGGTGGTTGGTGAGAACGAAGCCAACGCCGGTCAGGTCTCGCTGCGTGTGCGCGACGGCTTCCGCGCTGATAACATCCCGCTGTCTGAGTTCATCGAACGCGCCAAGGACCGCATCTCCCGCCGGGCTCCCGAACTATAAACAATCCCGCAACGAATCAAAAGCGGAGGGCTCTGCATGCCCTCCGCTTTTTGTATCCTGCACCTCACTTAATTAGATTCTTAATACAAAGGAGATTTTTCTTTTTTTCCGTCGTGTCCTTCGTGTCCGTCGTGTTTAAGCCTTTTTTTAGATTTCCCTTACGGCTTGATTTCCACCGTAAACGTCCATGGGCCTGGATGATAGTATCCCAGCGCATCGAAGAACATCTGCATGACCTGCTCGTCAGTCATCCCCTCCGGTTTTGTGTTGATGACCGGTCCCCCGCCGCCCCCACCGTTGCCGGATGAGGTCACCCAATCCATATCGATGCCCTGCGCCAGCAGCTTCTGCCGGACCGCCTGGAGCTGGTCATCCGGGATGACCTCCGGCACAGATTGCTCCAGCCGGGTGATTGTCAAGGTCATGCTCTCAGATTGGTTGTGGTGTCCGACAGGAAAACCCAGTTTCACACAGCGGCCTGTTGTAACAGGAGCGCTCCAATCCGGTTCCGAAGAATTCAACCCTGCTCCGACCTCCGGATCATAGATCAGTGAGTATGAACCCGGATTGGTTCTATCTTCACCTATTTGCAAGGAGGCTGTTGCTCCAACCATCCAATCCGCGGAAGACGGCTTTTGATAGCACAGGTAAACCTGCGTAAAAGACGGTGTCAGCTTGATCCTTTGCAGCAGCATCTCCACACCGTTGGCAGTGACGGTCTGCATTGGCTCGATAACGATGGCTGGATAGACCATCAGGTCCAGGGAAAAGTCTGCTTCCGCCTGTGCCGAACTGCTCCCAAACTGGCTTCCGATCGCCACTGCCAGCTGTCCCTTGAACTGGCCGGCCGCGAATTCACTATCCGGATAAAGCTCAACTGTGAAGCGGGTCGGGTCATCCGGCACGGAATTAATGCCCAGGCCGGTATTCAGTTCTGTGCCGCTGGCATCCTTAAGCGTGGCGCTGGAAACCACAAAACCTTCCTGAGGGTTTTTGATGAAGATAACAAAGACCATGCGGTTGATATCTGCATAGGCCTTTTCGAGGGTAACCGTCATATCGTTACCGATTTCCTGCGAGCCAATCGGTGGCTCCAGAGGGGCGATACCCGGAAACTGCATCCGGCCGGGCAGCTGGTTCCAACTGAACTGCCAATCCCCTTTCAGGCTTTCACCGCTGGGAGTCGCCAGTTCGCCCGCCCTGAGCAGCAAAGCTTGTGCGCCCTGGGCGCCGTTCGGGAAGGTCGCCTGCTGGCAGCGCCGGCCATTCCCGTTTGTGAGCGTGGTCAATTGGGAGGCGGATACCTGAGTCGTGGCACCCACCTGGTTGGGGTCTGCCGCAACCTGGATCGTCGGATCGACCAGCCTCCAGTCTTTACCATCTGGAGGGGTGAAGCACAGGTGCGCTTGAATGGTTTTTGAACCCAACAAGAGCCAGTCCAGGCTGATTTCCAGGCCATTGGCACGCGTCGAGTAGCTGTTCCCGCCGGAGAACGGGCCGGAGTGGATCAGCTCATCTTTGATCTCGAAGCGGAAGGTGTTCAGGACCTGACCGTTCGCATCCAGCAGCGGGATGGCAATGCTGACATCCGTGCGGGTGTCGGCTTTTTCGAACGTAGCTTCATCCCGCACGATCTGGTTGACAACGTAAGTTCCGGTGATCAGAAGACTATCATCCTTCAGGGCCAGACCGGCGCCTCGATACTGGATGGGGATCAGCCTGCCAAAGCCCATTACAGGCATGCCAAGCGTCTTCCCGCCCTGCAGGCCGCCTGCCGAAAGGCCGAATGCCTGCTGCCCATCCATCAGGTAGACCCATTCGAGCGTCAGGTTGACACCTTCCAGGGTTTGCGAGTTGCCGATCACGGTGACCGGCTCAGGGGGCGTGGCGGTTGGCAGCAAACTGGGTTGGGCGGTCGCGTTCACCGTGGAGATCAGACCTGCATCGCTTACCGACTGCAGTCCGGCATCATTGAAATAGTGGTAGAAAGCGTACGCCACCCCGGTCAATGCAGACAGGCCCAACAAAACCAGCAAAATCGTCCAGACCAGTTTCCATTTCAGGTGCATGGGTACAGCCTCCCTCCGCTCAAGTCGGGCCGCCAGGCGCGGCCACAGGTTGGTGTTTTCCGGGATATTGCGTTGGGCGATGGATTCGAGCGATTTTCGGATGCTTTCGTCTTTCATTCTTCAGTCCTTTCCGAAAGCAGGCTGCGCAGGTTTTTTCGGGCGGCATGCAGCAGCCATTTGACCGTTCCCGGGGCAGCCGCGAGTTCTGCGGAAATCTCCTTTTCGGTCATATCCAGGTAGTAGCGCTGGACGATGGCGGCCCGCTGGCGGGGAGAGAGGTTCCGCATGGCCTCCCACACCCGGCGCTGGATCTCGGAGGCTTCCACCTGCTGCTCGATCAATTCCTCATCGGATGGCAGGCCTTCCAACCAGGCTTCGTCCGAGGCGGGTGGTTCTGGCGAATGGCGGGTAGATTTCTGCGCAGCCTTTACCGCCGCGTTGACCACGCTGCGCATGAACCAGGCCGCGAATGGACGCTCCGGATCGAAATGCCGGATGGAACGGTAGATTTGAAGGAACGCCTCCTGGACTGCATCCTCTGCCATCGCCGCGTCCCCGGTGATCAGGAACGCCGTGCGTACCGCCCGCAGTTGGTACAGGTTCACGAGTATTTCCAGCCCGCCAATATCCCCGGCTTTCAATTTCCGGATTGCTTGTTGTTCGTCCATCCGCCTCCCGTAATGATATAATGAGCGCCCACACACCTTCGATCAATAAAATGTGGGAAGAGCATCCGTTTTATTGAGAGGAAACGCTCACACTATATATATCCGATGATACCCCAAAAGGTTTGAGGCAGTTTTCCGACCTTTTTCGGTCGGGAAATAATCGTTTTTAGCTCCAATTTATTGACGATTCCTTCGACTTCATGGTATCATCAGCCCGCCTTAGCCAGCCTTGTGGCTGGTTCATATTATTATTGAGGAGAGTAGTATCAGCGCTAACGAATTTCGAGTCAACGAGTCCATAAGAGTACCCGAAGTGCGCCTTATCGGCGCAGCGGGCGAAAATGTAGGGGTGGTGCCCACACGTGAAGCCCTGCGGATGGCACAACAAGCCGAATTAGACCTGGTGGAAGTCGCTCCAAATTCCGTTCCACCTGTCTGCCGCATCATGGACTTCGGCAAGTTCCTTTATGAAAAGGAAAAGAAGGACCGCGAGGCACGCAGGGCCCAGACCAAGGTGGAGGTCAAGGAAATCCGCCTGCGTCCCAAGACCACCGGGCACCACCGCGATTTCAAGGTCGACGACGCTCGCCGCTGGCTGGAACATAACATGAAAGTCCGTGTGACTGTCCGCTTCCGCGGTCGCGAGATCACTTACCCGGAAATTGCGCTCGAAGACTTGAGAGAGATAGCCCAAAGCCTGGCAGATGTGGCAACAGTAGAACAGGCGCCTGCCATTGAAGGCCGGGCCATGTCGATGATGCTCGTCCCTGCCAAGGGTGCCAAGAAGAAGAAGGAGGGCTCCGACGAGGGCCCTGAAAAGAATGAAAGTCCGCGGGTGCAAGTGCCTGCGAAATCTTAATTGAAGGAGTAATACTGTGCCGCGCAAGTTGAAGGTTGGTAAGTTAAAGATGAAGACCCATAAGGCCACTTCGAAAAGATTTGGCATTACCGGGTCCGGCAAAATCATCCGCACCAAGGGTGGTAAAGCCCATCTGCGCCGCAAGAGCTCGCGACGCGTAAAGGCCTTGTTTGGTGAAATGGTTGCCGTCCAGGGGAAAAGTTATATCAAACGCGTCCGGCGCCTGGCGCCATATTTGAAGCCGTAGCTTCATAGTATTTATCCGTTTTATTTGCGGCTCCCGGGTGTATGCAACTGGAGCGCAGGGCAAATCCCTGCACCGGCGCCCGGAGGTTTGCAGGAGGTAAAGAATGGCACGTGTAAAAGGTGGACCGCAAGGTCATCTGCGTCACAAGAAAGTTTTGAAGTATACCAAGGGGCAGCGAGGTTCCAAACATTTGCTCTTCAAGCGCGCCAACGAGGCCATGCTCAAGAGCATGTGGTACTCCTCGCGTGACCGGCGCGTACGCCGGCGCGATCTGCGCAAATTATGGATCACCCGCATCAATGCGGCCGCCCGGCTGAATGGCACCACCTACAGCCGCCTGGTCTCCGCCTTGAAGAAGGCCAGCATCAACCTCAACCGCAAGATGCTGGCAGACCTGGCCGTACGTGAACCCGCTGCTTTCGCAGCCGTGGTGGCACAGACTAATAAATAGTAATTCTCAATCCTTAAGATCCGGTCGGGGTTTTCGAACCCCGACCGTTTGTTTTAAAGGGGTAAAATATTCTTGTGAAAACCATCTTCGGGAAAACCTGGCATGATCACATCAACCCAAAACGCTAAACTCAAACTGGTGCGGAACCTGCTGGGACGCCCAAAAGAACGCCATGCCGCCGAGGCATTTGTAGTGGAGGGCGTGCGGCTGGTGGAAGAAGCCCTGGCTGCCGGATGGCCGTTGCAATTCGTTTTGTACACTGCTGAGCTAAGCAGTCGCGGCCAGAAATTGATCAAACAGTTGGAAGCAAAAAACATCGAAACGGAGCTGGTTGCGGATACGCTCCTGAACTCCATCTCTGAGACTGAAACCTCCCAGGGTATTCTGGCTGTATTGAGTTATTCCCTGCTCCCCCTCCCCCCATCCCTCGATTTTGTGCTCATCCCCGATTCGATCCGCGATCCCGGCAACCTGGGTACGCTCCTGCGCTCAGC
>JADGQB010000199.1 GCA_017882145.1 Anaerolineales bacterium | reverse complement strand
AGCAGCCGTTCGGAGCCACCGCCCAGACTGAGCAAGGCCGCCCGCCAGGTGCGCGCATCTTCAGGAGAGGGGGGTGCGTCAATCTGGAGCAGCCCGTGGGTCAGAGAAATGACGCCTAATGTCACCCCCGGATACTCACCTTCAATATAAACATCCTTGGCAATGGCCTGCATATTTTCTCCTGAGAGGAATTATTGCTCTTTTGCGAGAGGTAAAGTGAGAATGAATTTGGAGCCTTGACCGTTACGGCTTTCGACCCAGATTTTGCCGCCGTGACCTTGAACGGCCAACCGGCAAAAGGCCAGGCCGACTCCCAAACCGTTGGGGGCGCCTGCTTCCTTCAAACGGGTAAATTTATCGAAGATGCGTTCCTGATCGGCCGGGGGGATTCCGGGGCCGTCATCCTGGACCCACATTTGCAGCCATTCGCCTTCACGGTTGGCCCCCAGTTCAATCTTGCCGCCAGGCGGAGTGAACTTGGAGGCGTTTTCCATCAAGTTAATGAGGACACGGCGAATCATATCCACATCCACCCAAACGGAGGCCAATTCCTCCGGAAAGCGGTTGGTCAGCGTTTGATGCCTGCTATCCGCCATTGGATGAACTGCATCGATCACATACTCGGCCAGTACGCCAGCATCAACAGACTGCTGGGAGACGATAGCTTGCCCATTTTCCAGGCGGTTTATGTCGAGCAGCGAGCTCACCAGCCGTTGAATGCGGTCCGTGGACCGGCGGGCAATTTTAATCACGGATTGGACGGCTTCATTATCCTTGGCGCCTCCCATACCAGTGATCACATCCAGGCTGGACACGATATTGGCGAGCGGAGAGCGCAAATCGTGATAGATCATGGAGAGCATATCTTCGCGTAAAACATCCAGATCTTTGCGCTCGGTAATATCGTGCATGAGCCATTGCAGCGATTCGGCCTCTTCAAAAACCACCCGCCGCACCTGCACCTGGATGGGAATCGCGCGTCCGGTACTCGTCTTCAGTGCCGCCTCATAACTCATGGTCTCCCCGGCTTTGAGTTTTTCAACATTAACAGTCTTGGCGCCGCGGGTGACGTCATGTAACTTCTCAATCTTCATCCCCTGAAGTTGATCGGAGCTGTATTCGCTTATGAGAGCTGCCTGGCGATTGGCTTCATGGATTTTCCCGTCCCAACCGGTGACAAAAATGGGATCCACGCTGTCGTCAAACAACTCACGATAACGCCTATGGGCAGCCTGCAAGCGCTCGAACAATTGGGCATGTTGGATGGTGGTGCCGGCAAGGTTTCCAATTCCGGCCAGGACCAGCAAGGCATCCGGGTCGAATGCGCCCGAGCGAGGGTTGATGGCCTGCAAAACGCCGATGACGCGCTCCTGGGCATAAATCGGCGCGACAGCCATTGCGCGGGGTTTTAGAGCCTCGAACTGCTCCGCGCCTGGACTGAAACGCTTATCTTCCTCGACAACCGGGATGACTACGCCTTCACCTTCGTGAGCAACCCAACCGACGATACCCTGTCCGGCCGGGACGCATTTGCCAACGATACCAGCCGTGTTCTCGCCGGTTGCGGCGCGAAAAACCAAATCCCAGTTTGGCTCGACCAGCGCCAGCGTCACCGTCTCCACTTCCAAGGCCTGGATGGTTTCGTTCAGGATGCGCTGGAGCACCTCATCCAGCTGAAGAGAAGCATTGATGGCGGCTGCACTGGCTGCCAGGGCGGTCATAACACGCGCCTGGCGCTGGCTTTCAGCATACAGGCGGGCATTCAATACCGCAATCCCAGCCTGGTCAGAAATGGTCTGCATCAGGCTGAAATGTTCCTGGTTGTAGGCCCCCGGTACCGGATGAACCAGTGTCAGCACCCCCACCAGCTGTTGGCGCGTCAGGAGCGGCACGCATAGCGCGGCTTTGGCCCCGGATTGATTGACGGCATCGTCCGGACGGCGCAGCCAGCGTTCATCCTTACTGGTATCCGGCACCCAGACTGGCTGGCGTGTGCGGATAACCCAGCCTGCCAGACCGCGTTCGGTGGTCTCGCGCAGTTGCTGGGTGGAATGATCATGGATCTCGCGTCCAAAGACAATGGCAGAATCCATGGCTTTGCCATTTTCGTCCAGGACCACGATACTACCGCGCTCGCCGCCGACATATTTCAGCGATTGGAAGAGGATGCGCTGTAATACTGTGCGCAAGTCCAGAGCCGAGGCGAGTTCACGGCTGACGTTATAAAGCAATTCAAGGGAGGCGCGGGTCTCTGCATCAGTCATAGGATTGGTTTTACATTGCAGCGAGTAGTTTAAATATACCTTAAAACCATTTTACAGAGTACTGCGTAATTATATAAACCAGAAGTGTCAATTTTGCCGTGATTTTGGCACAATCCAGTTTAGATATTTATGCAATGAGCAGTAGGTGGATTCTAATCCCGAGCAAGTATAGCACAATTGAATATGAGGGGACTAAAAAACGCCCGGAACCCGGGATTCTCTGTATAATATACCTGTGATTGACCCCAAGCGTATTGTTTTCATCCACGGTTCCGACAGCAGCGGCCAGACCTATAAGGCCACCCTTCTGCGCGACATCTTCCCCGGCATGCAGGCCCCCGACTTCACCGGCGGCCTGCCAGAGCGGATGGCGCAACTGGGAAAAGTCCTGGGAACTGAAACCGGCTGGACGCTGGTCGGGTCCAGCCTGGGCGGACTGATGGCTGCGCTCTTTGCGCTGCAGCATCCGAACCAGGTGCGCAAACTGGTGCTTCTCGCCCCCGCGCTGACCCTGCCCGGGTTCGCTATGAGCCTGGCTTCTCCAATCGCAATCCCAACAATCATTGTCCAGGGTACACAGGATGCGTTTATCCCACTCGAGCCCACCCGAAGATTGGCCGAAAAGGTCTTCCTAAACCTGAACTACATTGTTGTGGATGACGACCACCGCTTGCACAAAACCGCACAAGAGCTGGACTGGAAGAACCTGCTGGCATGATGTAGGGCGAAATGTCATTTCGCCCAAAATTCAACAATTTATTTCAACCGCCGGCCAGGTGCAGCAAGGCGGCGGGCACCCATAACACTCCATAACCTCTAAAAACCAGAACAAAGCCTGCCACCAGCATCACTACTCCGAAGGCAATCAACAGAAAGTCGCGAGGTTGGTAACGGAGATGCTCCAGCCAGGTGCGCGGCCCGATGCCAAAGGCGCGCAGGTCCATCGCATCGATGATGTCTTCGCTGCCCAGGATGGCATGGATGGTGACCGGGACGAAAATAGGCCCGAGCTTGCGGACCTGGGCGAAAAGACCGCCGGAGATCTTCTCCAACTCGTAGCCGCGGGCGCGCTGGGCATCCATGGTCAGCTGGAAATCGCGGCCGAAGGTGGGGATGAAGCGCATGGTCAGGTCCATGGCATAGGCGATCTTGTCGGGCAGACCAATGCCGCGGAAGGTAACCCCGTAGAATGAAGGATTAAGTGAATAGGGGATCAGGAGCGTCATAATGCCAATCCCGAAAACCCGCCCAAACTGAGCGACCGCAAAGATGGCCCGTTCCGCGGTGATCTTCAGAGTGGGAGTCCAGCCCAGGATCGAGAAAGGGGCCTTGAAGGCGCGGATGAGATGTTCCTGCTTATAGACTTCCGAGCCGCCGCGCCCGGTCAGGAAGGTCAGGAATGTAAAAATGAAAATAAAGCCGATGATGAACAGGAAAGCGCGGCGGATCTCGTGCCACTTCAACCCGGAAGTGAGCAGCACGATGACAGAAATGGCAACCACCGGCAGGAGAAACCGGACATCCCAGGATAACAGAGAGGTGACGAGGAAACAGCCGTAGAAGATGATCCAGGCGCGCGGGTCGAACCATTGGATGAGAGACTTGCGTTGGCGGTATCGCCAGGAAACGAGCATAGTCAGCTTTCAGCTATCAGCCTTTAGCGGTCAGCTGATAGCAGGTGGGAGCAGGCTGTTAGCGGACAGAGGATTGCCCGCTAACAGCCAGGCGCAGGATAAAAGGGTTAGCGGCCGGACTGCCTCTGGACGGCCGCGTAAGCGACCACCAGGAGCGGGACCAGGATGGCAGCAAAGATCAGGTTCGGACCGGCGGCCGGCAGAAACTCACCAACTACGGCAGCAGCCGGGCTGTAGCCGTTGATCCAGATGTCGGAGATGGCTGCAAAGCCGATGCCCAGAACGTTACCGAGCATCGCCCAAGTGACGGCCGTAGCGATGTCGATGTTCTTCCCGAAGGCAAAACGGACGATCAGCACCAATATCAGGCCGATCAGGATGGCGCCGCCGCCAGCCAGGAGCGTGATCTGGGTGGTGCCAAAGCTATCGTCGACCGGGTTGAAATAGTTCAGGTTGGAGATGGTCGGGTTGATGAAATACAGGCCGGCGGCCAGCAGGGCCAAAACTCCGCCAATGATCAGGACCAGGTTCAGGCTCTTCTTCTTATCGGCGAACAATGCCGGCAGCCCGGCGATAAAGCCGATCAGGCCATTGGCAATGCTCCACTGCGGGCTCAGGCCAAAGCCGGTGAGAGCATCACCGAACATGTTGCCGACTGCGCCGCTGAAAAAGCCCACTACCGGGCCGAAAGCATAGCCGAAGAACATGGGAATGGCGATGGCAGGCCGGATGGCCACCTGGCTGATGGACGGCACGAGAAAGACGGTGCCATTGAACAGCCAGGAGAAGACCGCATACAGGGCTGCGCCGATCGCCATCCAAACCACCTGGCGGGTGCCGATCTCCCAGGCCTTGTTCTCACGCGTGGCCAGGTAAACGGCAAAGGCGATCAATGCGCCCAGGACGACGAAGCCAAAGCGCAGAAACACCGTGGCCTTATCGGTCTGGAAGCTGGTCACGCCAAAAACGTTACCGACCAGGAAGACGGCCAGGGCGAAGATGGCCAGCACAACGACCAGGATGAGCAGCATGTTGAGCAATTTTTTGTCCATACAATTCTCCTCGAAAGTAAGCTTCTAATGAATATGCGCCAGGGCTTCGGCGCGCAGGAAGCGTCCGGTGCGCGGCCAACGCTCCAGGTTCAGGCTGAGCAGGCTGGTCGGCACGAGCCGGCATTTCTCCAGCCGCTGCACGTCGCCGAGCACTTCCCTGGGCGAACCGTCCGCAACGATGGTTCCGTCGGCCACCATAAGAACCCGGTTGGCATAGATGACTGCAAGGTCAACATCATGGGTAATAAACAAAATGGCTTCAAATCCGGGTAACTGCAGGATGGCATCCATGAAACTCATGTAGTTGTGGTAATCCTGGCCAGCGGTCGGCTCGTCCATCACCAGGATGCGCGAGTGCATGGCCAGGATGGCGGCGATGCTGACGCGTTTCTGCTGGCCGAAGGACAGCGCAAGGGGGGGATCTTTTTCCATTTCTGAAAGATTGACAATCTGCAGGGCTTCTTTCACCTCCTTTTCGATCTGATCTTTGGGATGCAGCAGGTTTTTAGGCCCGAACGCCAACTCCTCCCGCACAGTGGGTGCGAAGAGCATGTGGCTCGGGCTCTGGAACACATAGCCGAGCGTGCTGGCAATTTGGGCGACGCTGGCCTCGCGCGTGTTGCGTCCATTCACCAGCACATTGCCGGATTTCGGTTTGAGCAAGCCGATGGCGTGCTTGACAAAGGTGGTTTTGCCTGCGCCGTTCGGCCCCAGGACGGCAATCACATCCCCGCGTTTGATCTCCAGGTTGATCCCGTGCAATACTTCCGTCTCAGGCTGGTACGAAAAAGCAACATTCTCGAACTTGACCAGCGCGGATTGTGGGGAATCCTGGCTGGATACACCCGGAAGAACATTCAACTCCGCCGGGGCAGGATCCCTGGCAGCGCGTTCGAGAATGGCTTTGGCAGGCAGTTTGACCTCGTGATAATCCACAACCTTCTCAAGGCCTTCGAGCGAGCCCAAATATTTGACCTGCCCTTCAGACATGAACATGACCCGTTCGGGGCGGATGCGCAGCACATCCTCGACACGGTGCTCGATCATCAGGACGGTCATGCCCTCATCCGCCAGGCGGCGCACCATGTCGAGGGTCTCGTAGGCGGAAGCCGGGTCCAGGCTGGCCAGCGGTTCGTCCAGGAGCAGGATGGAAGGGCGCATGGCCAGTACGCCGGCCAGCGCGACCTTCTGCTTTTCGCCGCCGGACAGGTTGAAGGTCTCACGGTCGCGCAGATAGGAAATATTGAGATAGTTAAGCGACTCATCCACCCGGGCGATGATCTCGGGGCGCGGCATGGCCAGGTTTTCGAGCCCGAACGCCACCTCATGCAGAACCTTGGTCCCCAGGATCTGGCGCTCGGGGTCCTGTAACACCGTGCCGACGGTCTGGGAGATTTTAGCCAGCGCCCAACCGACAGTTTCCTGCCCATTTAATAAAATACGGCCGGAAGCCTCGCCTTTATAGGAGCGGGGAATCAGGCCGTTGATGCAGCGGATGAGGGTGGTCTTGCCGCAGCCGCTGGCGCCGGCAATCAACAAGATCTCGCCGGGACCGGCTGAAAAGGAAATATCCCGGATGGCGGGGGTTTTCCGGTCACGATACCGGAAGGTGAGCTTCTCGATAACCAGCGGAGTTTCAGGAGTCATGGATGCTTATTCAATAACACCGGGATTGGCTTGCAGTTCTATTCTACATCTACTTCCACCACATCGCCAACCTGGGCGCCGGTGAATTGGGCGGCGCTGCCGTTGACGACGGCCAGCTCGAGCTGGTTCTCACTGTCCAGCAGGGCGACCAACTCACCGGAGGGGCTATGGCCGTAGGAAGTCACCAGGCCGCGTACTTCGTGGCCGCGCACGCGCAAGAGCAGGTCGGGATGACCAGCCAGAGCAGCGGCGGTCAGATCGGTGGCCAGGTTGCCGAAAACATCCACGCCGGTGATGTGGGCGCGCCAGCCGGTGGGGGTCTTTTCAGGCTCCGGCATGGACAAACGCAGCGGATCGTTTATGGCTGGGCCCAGGTCTGACAACGGGACACCGTTCGCCAGGTGGGCGGCGACCGGGGCGAAGATATCGCGCCCGTGGAAGGTATGGCTGACCTGCGCCAGGAAGTAGTCCTTGTTCGTCAGGTGCACGATCTCGACCGGCCAGCCGTTCTTATCCGCATGCAGGAGCATGGGTGTGAACAGGCCGTTATCCGGACCGACAAAATAATATGCACCCAGGCGGGCGGCCAGCGGGCGGCGGGGAGTGCCGACGCCCGGGTCAACAACCGCCAGGTGAAGCGTGCCGGGCGGGAAGAAAGACCAGGCGCGTCCAAGCACGAAGGCGGCTTCGAGCACGT
>JADGQB010000198.1 GCA_017882145.1 Anaerolineales bacterium | reverse complement strand
GCCGGTCATCCGCCAACAAAGCCGGGTGATCATTTTTGGGGCCAGCCTGTCGTTCCTGCCGGTGATGTTCTTTTATCTCCTGCCGACTGCCTTCAGCAGCACCGCCCAGGGGTTTCGTGCCTCCATTTACTTTCCCTTGCTGATCTTATTTCCACTTTCCATAACCTACGCCATCTTGCGTTACCGCTTGCTGGATGTCGACCGGGTTCTGGCGAATATTCTGACCTATACGTTGACTACCGGGCTGACACTGGCGGTCTTTTACGGATTGGTAACGTTGATTTCATTGGCGATCCGCCAGGCATTTCGCCCTGATAACCCTTTGCTGATGGCCTTGTACTTGCTGGCGTTGGTGCTCGGGCTTACACCGTTGCGTCGTTTCGTACAGCGTATCATTGACCGCTTTTTCTACCGCGCCCCGGCGGATTATCGCCGCGTTTTGAACTTCCTCTCGAGCAACCTGGTTATCACTCCCGATCTTGACCGAACCCTGCAGTTGCTCTCCGATCAACTCCAGCAGGCTCTTGCTCCGGAAAAATTTATTATTTACTTGTACGATGACGAACGGAAGCTTTATCTGCCGCATTCCCGCCAGGGAAGCGCTTTTCCAGAATTGAGTTCGGATGATCCGCTTGTTCGGGCAATCCGGGCGGCTGACGGTTCATTGTGGTTTCTACCCAACCGTCCTCTGCCGGATGGATTAAAACAGTCGCAAACATTCCATGATCTGGCTTGCTCAGCCTTTGTCCCACTTAAGTATGAAGATAGCCTGATTGGGTTCATGGCCCTGGGCCCGCGTCGTTCCGGCGACCCATATACGGGAGATGACCTGGTTTTCCTGGGTACGGTGGCTGGACAAAGTGCATTGGCTTTGGAGAATGCCCGCCTGTTTATCAATCTTCGCCACACCCTCGACGAGACCTTGGAAATGAAAAACCTGATGGATGACATTTTTGCCTCCATCGCTACCGGGGTGATCACTACCGATGTGGAGCACAAGATCACCCTCTTCAATCGGGCTGCTGAACAGATCTTGGAGATCCCGGTCATTGATGCGATGGGCAAGTCCTTGCCCGAAGCCATACCGCTTTGGTCTGATCTCGATACCGCCGCTGCCGATGCCCTGGACCGCGGCACCGTCACCCTCAGTCACGAAATAACTCAGAATATTCCTCCGCGCGGGGATCTATTTCTGCGTCTTTCCGCTTCGCCCCTGCGGGATGCTTATCTCGGTACGAAAGGCGCCACCCTCGTTTTTGAGGACCTGACCGAGCGCCGTAAATTGCTGGCCGAGCAGGAGCGCATCCGCCAGACTTTTGGCCGGGTGGTGGCTCCGCGTGTGCGCGACCGCCTGCTCTCCGACCCGAGTCATTTGCGTTTGGATGGTATCCGCCAGACAACAACCATCCTGTTTGCCGATATTAGCGGCTTTACTTCCTTCAGTGAGCGCATCGGCCCGGAAGACCTCTTCAAAGCCCTTAACTATTATCTCTCCCTGGCTGCCAATACCATCCTCGAGGAGGAAGGCTTGTTGGACAAATTTATGGGGGATGCTGTCCTGGCGATTTGGAATGTCCCTGACCCTCAGCCAGACCATGCCCTGCGGGCGGTCCGCGCCGCTTTGGCGATCCAGGCGCGTTCACTTCAGGTTGATGCGCCTGCGCAAGGTCTGCCTTCCGCCCTTCGATTTCATATTGGTGTGGCGACTGGCGAAGCCATGGTTGGGAATGTAGGTACCAGCGAGTTATTCAATTACACGGCCGTGGGGGACATCGTCAACCTGTGCCAGCGCTTGGAGGCAGTTGCACAACCCGGTCAGATTTTGATCGATCAGGCCACCTGGTCTGCCCTGTACGGCAGGATCGATGCCGACCCGCTGGAACCAATTCTGCTCAAGGGCAAAGCCCGGCCGGTGGCGGTTTACGATCTAAAAGGCTTGAAGTAGGCTCGGCAGACCTGCCAAAACTTCGCGCTCTTAAAGGCTTCGCGGTTAATTTTATTCCTTGAAAACAATAATAAGTTCAGCCTTCATGTGAGGCTGTTATCACCCCCCACCCCCTGCGGTATAATGACACTATGGAAACAAAAGAAAAACTCGAAATTGCCCTGAAAGAAGCCATGCGGGCTGGGGACGACGTTCGTAAAAGATCCGTCCGCATGGTTCTGGCGGCTGTCCGCCAGGTGGAAATAGATAAACAGATTAAGTTGGATGAAGCTGCGGTACTAAGCATTATTCAAAAGGAAATCAAGACTCGCAAAGAATCTGTAGAGGAAGCTCGGGGCGCCAACCGACCGGACATCGTGGCGGCCACGGAAGCGGAAATTGTCGTTTTGCAGGCTTATCTGCCTGAGGCAATGCCCGCCGACGAACTTAAAGCCATGGTCGAAAAGGCTATTTCCGAAGTGGATGCGAAGCTGCCGTCCGATATGGGCAAGGTTATGAAACTGCTTCTCCCGCGTGTGGCCGGACGCGCTCCCGGCGACCAGGTCAGCTCCGCCGTCCGTCAGGCATTGCTAAATAAATAAAGACAAACAGCCATCCGGCACGCTGGTAACTGTAGAGCCAGTTTTGATGGAATCTCCTCGTCTTAAGCCGCGTTTCTTCTCTCGTAGACCCTTTTTTCCAGCGCTGGTACTGGTTTGCGTTACGATTTTGAGCTACCTTGCCATCATCCAGCCTTGGTCATTAAGGCAAACCAGCATTCAATTGGCAGTGGGGACTGTCGCTTCACAAGACCTGCGCGCTCCGCATGAAATCCAATTCGTCAGTAAGGTCTTGACCGACGCCGCCCGTGACGCCGCCGAGCGCGCGGTTGCTCCCGTTTATGTGCCGCCTGACTCCGCGATTGCGCGCACGCAGGCCTCGGACCTCACCACGCTACTGAAATCCATTTCCCTGATTAGAGCTGATCCTACAACTACTCTCGGAGAGAAAAAAGCTGCCTTGATTGTCATCCAAGGATTGAACCTCCCGCCTGATTTAATGGATTTATTGCTTGGTTTGCCGGATGTTCGCTGGATTCAGGTCCGGGATGAAGCTTTCAACGTTCTGATTGAAGCGATGCGCAATCCTGTCCGGACCGAAAACCTGGATGCTGTCCGTAAGAATCTTGTTTCGCTGGTCAACTTTTCCCTTACCGATCGCGAAGCTGCACTCGTTGTCAGCCTCGTCTCTCCGTTGGTGGTTGCCAACAGTTTCTATAGTCCGGAATTGACCGATACCGCCCGCCAGGCAGCCCGCGATGCTGTTCAACCGGTGACCAGCTTCTACGCCAACGGGCAAACGGTTGTCTCTCGCGGACAGTTGATTACATCCGCGGGTTTGGAAGCCTTGACGGCTCTCGGCCTGATTCAACCTCAGAATCCGCTCTATAGTCTCCTGGGCGCAGCAGCGCTTGTGGCCCTGCTGGCAATATTCTCGATTCTATATTTTTCCCAGCGTCCATCGGCAGTCATTTCTGATTTGCGCAGCGTAATTCTTCTTGGCCTGCTTTTCGTTATTTTTCTGGCAGGCGCCCGCATCTCCATTCCCAACCGGGCCATCGTTCCGTATCTTTTTCCTGTCCCGGCTTTTGCCTTGCTGGTCTCGACTCTATTTGGCATGGAATACGGCATGGTTTTGGGATTGTTGATGAGCACCCTGTGTGCTTATGGCATGCCGGATACGCTTGGTTTGATGTCGTACTATATCTTGAGCAGCTTATGCGGCATATTGGCATTGGGACAGGCTCGCCGTGTGGCCCAATTCTTATTTGCGGCAGTCGCTATCGCGGTTGCCGGTGCAGCCATGCTGGCTGCTTACCGATTGCCGTATACCCAGACAGACTGGATTGGGGTGGCCACCCTGATGGGAGCCGCGGCTTTTATGGGGATTGCCTCAACCGGCCTGGCGCTCCCGCTTCAATTTTTGCTGGCACAATTCCTCGGGATGACGACTGCCCTGCAGCTGCTGGACATTTCCAGGCCTGATTCGCCCCTGCTGAATTACTTCCTCCAACGCGCCCCCGGCACGTATCAGCACAGCTTGCAGGTTGCCAATCTGGCGGAACAGGCGGCTGAAGGGGTCCATGCCGATCCGCTCTTGACCAAGGTTGGCGCATTGTTCCATGATGTTGGCAAAGCTGCCAATCCGCTCTTTTTCGTAGAGAACCAGCCCCCCAGCCAAGTGGACTCGCACGATGACATTGACCCCGTCGCCAGCGCCGAAACGATTATCCGCCACGTCAGCGATGGCTTGGAATTGGCACGCAAATACCGTCTGCCACGCCGCCTGCGGGATTTTATCGCTGAGCATCACGGCACATTCATCACCGGTTACCAATTCAACCGTGCCATTTTGGCCGCCGAAGGCGATCTATCCAAAGTAGATGAGTCTTCCTTCCGTTATCCCGGCCCGACCCCGCGCTCGCGGGAGACGGCCTTGCTGATGTTTGCGGATGGCGTGGAGGCCCGTTCCCGCGCCGAACGACCGGCTACTGATGAAGAATTGCGCATCCTGGTCCGCAGCGTTATCGAAAGCCGCCAGAAGGATGGTCAACTGGATGATGCTCCACTTTCACAGCATGACCTGGCCACCATCATTGATTCATTTGTAGCCACCTTGCGTGTTACATACCACCCTCGCCTGGAATATCCAAAAGAACCGTCAGCTACTCAGGATGTCTCGACCCAACCTCGTTTGCCGGAGAAATCTGAATGATATTTATTGAAAACGAGTTAGGCGCGACATTTTCAGCGGATCTATTGGAACATGCCGCCCAACTCGTTCTCGATTTTTCCGGAGTCCCGGATGCCGACTTAACTATCGCGCTGGTGGATGATGCCCGCATCCAGGGCCTCAACCGGGACTTCCTGGGTCACGATGCGCCGACCGATGTTCTCTCTTTCCCCGCCGACGAGCCTGACCCTGAGACCGGACGCCGCTATCTGGGTGATATCGTCATCTCGTTGGCGCGTGCGGTGGAACAATCCCAAGAACGTGGGCACGCTCTCGAAGCCGAAATGCAGCTTCTGGTGGTTCACGGCGTTTTGCACTTGCTCGGTCATGACCATGCGGATCCGGCGGAAAAAGAGCGTATGTGGACAGCCCAGGCCGGGCTCCTCGAACGCCTCGGCATTTCTCCGAATATCGTTCATGAATAGGGTCAGGAATTTCTTCGCCTCGCGTGGACGCTCCTTTATGCATGCCTTCCACGGTTGGCGGTATGTTCTCCGCACCCAGCGCAATGCCTGGATCCATGCCGTAATTAGCACGTTGGTGATGTTGGCAGCCTTCTGGCTGCATCTGCCTTTGCGGGATTGGGCCGTGCTGTTCCTGACGATTGCGCTGGTTTGGACGGCCGAGTTCATTAATACTGCTCTGGAAGCGGTGGTGGATCTCGCCAGCCCTCAGCAGCATCCCCTCGCAAAGGTGGGCAAAGATGTGGGCGCCGCCGCGGTCTTGCTCGCCTCCTTGGCTGCGGTCCTTGTGGGCCTCCTAATCCTCGGCCCGCCTCTGTGGATTAAGTTGTTGGAATGGTTCAAATAATCCACAGATAAACACAGATGAATATTCTGCTCTGATGAATTAAGTAGTGATTATGCCAACTCCCGACGTAAATGCGATCACAGAGAAAATAATTGGCTATACCTATCGGGTTAGTAATAGCTTGGGAATAGGATTCATGGAAAAGGTGTACGAAAACGCATTGGCCCACGATCTTATAACATCTGGTCTTAGGACCATCCAGCAGGCTCCAATCAAAGTTCTTTATGATGGCATTATTGTTGGTGATTATTTCGCTGATCTGCTGGTGGAAGATCAGGTGCTTGTCGAATTAAAAGCAGTGTCTATGTTGAAAGACGAACACGTTGCTCAATCCCTGAACTATCTACGTGCCACCGGTCTTGAAATCTGCCTTCTGATCAATTTTGGGACCTCTAAAGTTCAAATCAAGCGTCTTCGCCGATCCGTGAATTGGAAGGCACCAAGCTCATAATTCTTTTATCAATGAACATCCCTTTTATCTGCGTTTATCTGTGGTGAATTTCTTATGGCTCTTTCCTTACGCTTTGGCACAGTCGGCTCTCCATTAGCCACCCCGCCCAGGCCTGGCGGCTCGGTCGGTGGGATTCACTATGCGGCTTCGATCGGCCTGGATGCTCTCGAGTTGGCTTGGGTCAACGGTGTCCGGGTCGGTGAAGCTACCTGCGCCGCCATCCAGCAAGCCGCTGAAGAGACTGGCGTGGCGCTCTCGGTGCACGCACCTTATTACATCAACCTGAACGGCGAAGAAGAGAAATGGCCGCGCCTGCGCAAATATCTTATCGACGCAGCCCATTTTGGCAACCTGGCTGGCGCCACTGACATCATCTTCCATCCCGGCACTTACTTCGGCCATCCGGCGGACGAAGTGTTAAAAGTCACCATTCCGCGCCTGCAGGCTTGTATGGATGAACTGCGCCAGGCTGGGAATCAGGTCACTTTGCGCCCCGAGATCAGTGGAAAAGCCGCCATGCTGGGTTCGCTGGCCGATGTGCTCGAGCTGGCCCGGGCCATCCCCGGCGTGGTCCCTTGCATTGACTTTGCGCACCTGCATGCCCGCCTGGGCGATGGTGCCATGAACACCTACGCCGAGTGGATCTCCGCCATCGATCTCTATCGCAAATCTCTCGGCGAGGATGCCATGCGGCATATGCACATCCACCTTTCCGGGATCAATTATGGCCCAAAAGGGGAGAAGAACCACCTGGTGATGGAAGAAGCCGACCTCGATTTCAAAAACCTGATGCGTGCCTTATACGATTCAGGAGCCAAAGGCCGCCTCATGTGCGAAAGCCCGGCCATG
Source organism: Anaerolineales bacterium (assembly GCA_017882145.1). GTDB lineage: Bacteria > Chloroflexota > Anaerolineae > Anaerolineales > Villigracilaceae > UBA877. The sequence goes on along the minus strand of JADGQB010000198.1, from coordinate 479 downwards.
GAAGCAGATGCCCTCAAGTTCAAAGCCCTCTGGCTTGAAGTGAGCGGGGAAGAGCAGTAAACCGGCCGATTGGAACTGACAGGATAAATGGAGCGTGAGGTTGCCAATTTATGGATGGGGGAATAGATATAAATCTACGGATGTACCGATAAATTACATAACAAAACCTCGCTCCAGGCGGCTTCCTCGCTGCCCGGTCCTATGGCGGGAGCAGGTTTTTCTGGTTGCTTTTCTTCTTGATTAATATTGCGGGAAGATATTTTATTTATAAGACTTGGTCTTTCCTAAAATCCGAAGAAGTGTAACTTCTCGGGGTGCTCCCGAGGTGGAAAGTACAAAACACCTTCGGTTTATATCGCCTAATATTTTGAATTATTAAGAACCCTAACCGCCCTGGAATAAGAAGGGCGGTTTACCGCCCTTAAGAGCCAGGGGCTTTAGCCCCTGCGAATCTTTTCAGATGATGCTGAAATCTTTGG
>JADGQB010000197.1 GCA_017882145.1 Anaerolineales bacterium | reverse complement strand
GTTGTCCGCCCTGCCACACCGACCAGCGGTTTTGGTTTTGACCAGGTCTGAGGTCGCACCCGGGTAGCCCATCCGGCAGTCGGTATGACGATTTTTATCTTGTTGGTCATGGGTCTATTTTACAGCCTTTTTTATGGAAAATGCGCTTCAACGGAAAAAGATCAGACCAATCCCTGCAGTCACCAGCACCAGCCAGATGGGGCTGATGTTCGTGAACGCCAGGACCAGGAAAGTTCCCAGGACGATCAGCCACTTACTCCAATCGTGCATGAGCGAGGCGCCAAGTCCCTGCTTGTTCAAATTGAAAACGGTTATCGCGATCTGGTAGGCGGTCCAGGCCAGCAGGCCGACCACGAACGGACGAACGCCCTGGATGGCGGCTTTCATATTCGGGTTGTCTTTGATGCTGAAAAAACCGATGATCAAGACCAGCATCAGCACTGTGGTCGGGATCACAGTCCCGGCAACGGCGATCAGCGCGCCCGGCCATCCGGCCAGTTTGTAGCCGACATAGGCGGAAGCCTGCGGAGCCGTTGGTCCCGGCAGGGCATTGCTCAGGGCGATATCATCGGCGAATTCAGATGGAGATAGCCAGCCGGCCGCGACGACTTCGCGCTGCATCAATCCTAATGAAGCTGGCCCGCCTCCCCAAGAGAACATGGCAACCTTGGTAAACAACCAGAAGATTTGCCAGAGCAGTTTCCAACTCATGGAAAACACCCTCCATTTCTATGAATGTCCCAGCACTGGGTGCGGCTGGTATGGTTCTTCGAGTCGCTTGATCTCCTCGGGGGTAAGTTTGATTTCCAATGCAGCAATGGATTGGTCAAGATGCTCCAATTTGCTGGCACCAATGATCGGCGCGGTGATGTAGGGCTTGCCCAGGTTCCATGCCAGCGCAATCTGCGATCCGGTCACGTTATGTTCTTTGGCAATTTCCCAGGCGCGCTCGGCAACTGTGAAATCCTCCGGGCGGTAATACAGAATTTTGGCGAATTCGTCCGTTTGGGCACGCACGGTGTCGCCGCCGCCCTGTTTGTTGCGGTTGCCCCCGAAGAAACCGCGTGCCATTGGGCTCCAGGGGATCAGACCAATGCCCTGGTCCATGCACAGCGGGATCATTTCGCGTTCTTCTTCGCGATAAACCAGGTTGTAATGGTTTTGCATTGATACGAAACGCCTCCAGCCATGCAGGTCAGCTGTGTACTGGGCCTTGGCGAACTGCCAGGCAAACATCGAAGAGGCGCCGATATAACGTGCTTTGCCGGACTTGACCACATCGTTCAATGCATCCATCGACTCTTCAATGGGTGTGTCATAATCCCAGCGATGGATCTGGTACAGGTCTACATAATCCATCTTCAAGCGCTGCAGGGACCGGTCGATCGAGTCCAGGATATGCTTGCGGGATAGGCCACGGTCATTGGCCTCATCACTCATTTGGTTGAAGACCTTGGTGGCAACAACGACACTCTCGCGCTTGACCCCACAGGTCCGGAGAGTATTCCCGAGTACTTGCTCACTCGCACCCAACGAGTACACATCCGCGGTGTCGAAAAAGTTGATCCCAGCTTCCAGTGCGCGCTTCACGAACGGCAGCGCCTGTTCTTCATCCAGGACCCATTTCCGCCATTTGGATGAGCCGTAGCTCATCATGCCGAGGCACAGGCGTGAAACTTTCAATCCGGTTTTACCAAGGTTGATGTAATCCATAAAACCTCCAGAACGGTACCAATTTTTAGCTTATTTGTTTACCTCAATACTCCTGGGGGCAGGAGCTACATGGGGAGCTTCCCAGCCTCCTTAATATTGAATTTACACTATTCTCGCTTTCAATTCTCCAATAACACTTTCCATCAGGCCTACGGCGGTTTTCAATATGGCCGAGTCAAAAGCGAATTTAGCTCCGGCGGTCGCGAAAAGCTGGGGTAAGGTCACGGTGCCACCCAGGGAAAGCGCCTTGCGATAATTGGCTACTGCACCGGCCTGGTCTTTCAGTGCATTGCCGAAGACCTGGACTGCACCCAACTGCGCCAGGCCGTACTCTACATAGTAAAAAGGTACCTGGTGGATGTGCAGCTTGCGGTGCCAGCCAGTCTCCTTGATTTCTTCCAGACCGCTCCAATCCACACCGGGCAGGAAACGGTCCCAGAGTTCGCCCCATTTGGCATTGCAGGCAAGCGGGTCTGTGCCCGCCGCCAGGTTTTCGTAGACCCATTGCTGGAACGAGTCCACCACGGCCATGAAAGGCCAGAAGAGGAGCATGCCTTCGAGATGCTCAATGCGGGCGCGGGCAGCTTCAGACTCTGAATAAAAGCCGCCATTCTGTTTGGCCAGATAGGGAGAGGCCAGAAGCTCCATACCCATCGAGGCCACCTCGGCAAACTCCATCGGCACATTCAGTTGTTGGACGTATGGTATCGCGGCCGTCTCGAAAACATGGAAAGCGTGACCGGATTCGTGCAGCGTTGTCATTACATCCTCATGGATACCGACAGCGTTGACAAAGACAAACGGTTTGCGGATGGAGGTGTAGGAAGTGCAATATGCACCCGGGGCTTTGTTCTTGCGGTTTGCCAGGTCGGTCAGACCTTCGGCCAGCAGGGTATCGAAATAACCGCCTAGCACCGGATCCACTTTGTGGAAGATGGTTGAGACGCCCTGCTTGAGTTCATCAATGGAGGCGAATGGCTTGAGGGATGGCGTACCCACCGGATGGGACGGGCGGCTGTACCACCCGTCGACCAGATCCCAGGGCCGCAGGCTGTCAAGGCCAAGCGCCTGCTTCCGCTTTTCGTAGATGCGTGTGGCCGCCGGGACGACCACTTGCTCGATGGCCGCCGCGAAGGATTTACAATCATCGGGTGTGTAATCAAAGCGCAGTTTCTGCTGCCATATGTATTCACGATAGGAGGACTTGCCGGTATTCCTGGCGATCCTGCCACGCACATTCATGAATTTCACCCACAGGTCGTTGATCGCTTCCACATCTGCCAGCTGGCGGGAAGCCTTGAGCTTCCAGGCTTTTTCCCGGCGCGCCCGGTCGGGCTGCTGGAAATTCATGGCCAGGCGGGTCAGGGTGACTTCCTCACCCTCCCAATTGACCGTTTGGGCGCCGTAGATTTTGTCAAAAGCGATGGAGAGTTTTTGTTGTTCGGAAAGCAGGGGCAGGTTGTCCGCCCGGAAAAGGTCGGCCTCGGAACGCATGTTGCGCAGCGGGATTTCGAAACCCTTGGGTTCAAGCTGGCTGGCAAGCAGTTTTTGCTTGAGCTTCTGCTCGGCGTCCATCACGTTGCGGAAAATGCCGTCCAGGAATTTGTTCATGCGCTCTTCCGCTTGCTTGTCGGCGGTGTTGACCGAAGTTCCTACCGCCAGGCGTGCGTACAGTTCCTCGATGCGTTCTCCCACACTCGACCAATCCGCCAGCCAGGCCTCCACATTTTCGGCAGTGATTGAGCGGGATTCGAGCTCCTGATAATAAGGCTCGATTTCGGACCAGCTCCAGTTGATCAAAGTCTCCGGCGTCATGGGAAGGTTTTTGAGCATGGGTAATCTCCTTGCTTAGCGATCACTTTTTAGTACAGACAAATTTGCCAAGCTGGCAGCCAGGCGTTTAATTCCGACCGATTCGAACACCACATCCACGGTTTCGTCATTATCCTGGAGCCGGCTGTTGAGCACCATGCCTTCGCCCCAGGTGGGGTGCTGCACCCGCATTCCGGCACGGAATTTTGCCTCCGTAACGGTCACTTGCACGGGCTCCGCCCGCAGCCAGGTGGGGGTGGAAGCACGCGCAGCCTCGCGAAAGGAATGCCCGCCGCGGCCCCTCCCGGCGAGAAGTTCGGGCGGGATATCGTCCAGGTAGCGGGAGGGAATGGTCTCTTCGCTGTAACCGCGCCCGCCGCGCCGCAGCGCACGCAGCAGGTAGAGCCGGTCCTCGGCGCGTGTAATGCCCACGTAAAACAAGCGCCGTTCCTCTTCCATCGCTTCCGGATCATCAAAGGAGCGGCTGTGCGGGATGATGCCGTCATCCAGGCCGACGATAAAGACTGCGCCGAATTCGAGCCCCTTGGCGGCATGCAAGGTCAGCAGGGTGGGGGCGTTCTTGCCTTCGGAAAGGGTATCCTGATCGGAGATGAGCGCCACAGTTTCCAGGAAATCGGTCAAGGTGCGGTTTTCGTACTCGGTTGTCAACCGGCGCAGCTCCTGGACGTTCTCCCAACGTTCGGCGCCTTCATCGCTGCCATCATCAATATAATCTTTATAGTTGATATCTTTGGCGATGCGGTCGAATAGTTCGGTGACAGTGGCACGCGGCGCCTCGGCCCGCCAGTTGGAGAGCAGCGCGCCGAAATCCGCCAGCAGCAGGGCAGAGCGTCCCGAGAACTGCGGCCAGAAAGGCGAGGCATCCCCGCGCGCCAGGTCCATCAGAACAGCGGATGGGGAAGTGTTTGCGGAGTGCCCGGCTGTGTGGAGCGCCAGGACGGTCTTTTCGCCAATACCGCGCGGCGGCAGGTTGATCACCCGGTCGAGCGAGATTTCGTCGGCCGGATTATGCACCAGTCGCAGATAGGCAATGATATCCTTGACCTCACGCCGTCCGTAGAATCGCTGCGCCCCCACCAGCCGGTATGGCAGGCGTGCTTGCAGGAAGGCCTCTTCCAACAGGCGGGACTGGGCATTGGTACGGTACATCACCGCACATTCGCCCGGCTCGGCTTTCTTGCCGGCCACCAGGCTGGCGATGGTATCCACCACGAAGGCTGCCTCGCTGTAATCATCCAGGGCCTCATAATAGGTGAGCTTGTCACCTGTGCCGCGCTCACTGAACAGGTTCTTGCGCCTTCGGTGCGGGTTGCGGTCGATGACTGCCATGGCGGCATTCAAGATGGTCTGCTTCGAGCGGTAGTTCTGTTCGAGCAGGATAACCTGCGCATCCGGGAAATCCTGTTCGAAGCGTTGGACATTGCGATAGTCGGCCCCGCGCCAGCGGTACACGGATTGGTCGGGATCCCCAACTACAAAGATATTGTTATGCCCGGAAGCCAGATGCTTGAGCAGCACATACTGGGCAAAGTTGGTGTCCTGGAACTCATCCACCAGCACGTGATGGAAACGCCTGGCATACTTCTCGCGCACGAGCGGGAATTCGGAGAGCAGGTGCGCCGTCCACAGCAGCAGGTCATCGAAATCCACTGCATTGTTTTGCTTCAACAATTCCTGGTAGCGTTTATAGATTCGTTTGACCACCTCGTCACGATAGGTCTGGACGGGATAATCATCCGGGAAGATCAGTTCGTTCTTGGCGCGCGAGATGGCGGCGTGCACTGACTGCGGACGGTAGGTTTTATCGTCCAGGTTCAGGTCACGCACGGCGCCTTTAACAACGCGCTGCTGGTCGTCATCGTCATAGATGACAAAACTGGCATCGAAAGGCAAATTTTCGGCTTCACGCCGCAGCAGCCGGGCGCAGACGGAATGGAACGTACCCAGCCAGAGACCATCCGAAGCCAATTCCCCCAGCATGTCACGGACACGGTTACTCATTTCGCGGGCGGCCTTGTTTGTGAAAGTGACAGCCAGCATCTGGTAGGGCCGCACACCTTCATTGGCAATCAAATATGCCACGCGTTGGGTCAGGACACGCGTCTTGCCGGAGCCGGGCCCGGCCAATACCAGAACCGGACCGGCGCCAGCCGTTACAGCCTGGCGCTGTTGGGGGTTGAGCTTATCGAGGAAATCCATGATGTATGCTAGTGAGAAGAGAATCGAGAATAGAGAGCAGATCAAGATCCAAGGTTTACAACTGCTCTCTACTCTCTTCTCCCTGTTCTCTTTCCTTTACAATTCTGACGTGCAGTTCGGGCAGCGCGTCGCTTTGATGGAAATGGTCGTGAAACAGTGCGGGCAATCTTTGGTGATGGGCTCGGCCGCCGGAGCGGGAGCAGGTTTCTTTTTCAGGCTGTCGACGGCCTTGATGATCAAGAAGATAACCAGGGCGATGATAAGGAAGTCGATGACATTATTGATGAAATTGCCGTAAGTGACCTTGGCGCTCCCCAGGCTGAAGGTCAGGCCGGTGAAATCGATCCCGCCGATGATCAGGCCGATCAGGGGCATGATGATATCTGTGACCAAGGAGGAGATGATCTTGCCGAAGGCGCCGCCGATGATGACCGCGACCGCCAGGTCCATGACATTGCCGCGCATGATAAATTCTTTGAATTCTTTTAACATATTTCTCTCCTTTCCAAGTGTGTTGTGATTGTACCGTTTGGGAGGGGGGCTGTCAACGCGATGCGGGTTTTGCGAGCGGGTGCGCGCCCGTTGCACCTGGAAAATACGGTTCTTGCCCAGGCAGGCGAACAGGCGGTTATAAACCCTTCTTTTTCGGCTTGGGAGGGATCGTTTGTACAAAACAACTAGGAACAATTCGGGGGAAATGGAGAGCAGGAAGAAAAAAACCTGATCTATTGCAGGTTTGGAGCGTTTTTGAGGTTTTCGAGAGGGGCGGCGGTATTTTGAGAGGAATTTTGAACGAATTGATCCACCGGAATCGGGGGTTAAATGGGCAGTTTTGTGTTGTTTTTGGGGATTATTTGATCAGGATGGTAGTTGAACGACCAGCCGACATCCCCGTTTGGTCTGGCGATAAAGCCATCGAGAGACATTGTGACATGGATGAATACTTTTCCAATTTTCCTAGCATGCTCCCTCGGATGCAGGCTGCTGCTGCACCCAGCCGTTGCCATCCGGATCCGAAAAAGCTGCCTCCTGCCCGTAAGGCTGCTTTTTGATATCAGAAACAGCCAGGCCGCGCTGCTTGAGCTCTTTACAGGTGCTGGTGATATCTTCGGTAATCTAAACCAGGCCTTGATTACCGCCGGGCTTCATCTGCGGAAACCAGGTAACGAGCACCAGGCGCGTTTCCACACCCGGCAATTCCAGGCGGATCCATTGGGCGCCGGGTCCGAATGGCATTTCCTCGAGCACTTTTGCACCCAGGATTTCGGTATAGAATTTTTTCGATTTGGCTTGGTCCTTGACCGGGATGGACACGATGGCGAGCTTGTTGAACATAGGGGTGAATCCTTTTTATCCTGTGATCTCATCGTGTTGGTTGAATTGATTTTAATGATGGGAAGCAGGCGCGCATATAGGCACTTGGTACCAACATCAACCCCTACCCGGCCTCCCCCAAATCCGACAATCTAAAGTCAGGTTAATAAGGTAAATCTTCCTTGTCGGATTTGGGGGAGGTGCCCGGAGGGCGGTGGGGGTTGGTCCGCCTGGCAATCCCTGGCAAACAGGCAGGA
>JADGQB010000196.1 GCA_017882145.1 Anaerolineales bacterium | reverse complement strand
GTCGCCGGCAACGATCACCGGGGCGTTATCGCCGCTTTTCAGCATCTCATCGTAGGAGGTCATCAGGTAGTTGCCGTTCTGTTTGCCGGGCTGGTGGCAGGCGATGCAGAAGCGCTTGGTCAGCGGCTGGATATGCACATCCCAGGACGGCGCTTCGCCGGCGTTGAGCGCTGGGATGCCGCCGATCAGGGCTGCCCCCGGCGGGAGTACCGCCCGGTCGTCCCAGGTGTAGCGCATGAACGTGGCGATCGCCTCGATCTCGGTCGGCGAAAGCGCTCCGCCGTAACTCTTCCCGAACGGCGTCATGCCGGAATTCGGGCGGCCGTAGCTGATCACGTCCGCCAGGGCGGTATCGTCCAGCGTATACATCACGTCGCTGTTGTTGATCGGCACGATGATCTTGCCCTCCAACCCCTCCACGCCGGTAATGGTCGTCACCTTGCCGTCGTCGCCGTGACAGCTGGCGCAGTTGAGCGAATACAGGTCCTGCCCCAGGGCGATCTGCTGCGGGAGCGTCCCGGCCGACACGGCCTCCGGCGAGGGCGGTGTGGTCACCACCGCGATGATCGTCAGGGCCAGCATGCCAACCACGATCCCGCCCATCACGGAAATGGCGACTTTTCGTTTGGAGTAATGCCGCTCGGGTTTGCGGTCCAGCAGCGGCAGGAACAGCAGCACCAGGATGGCAATCCCGGGGATGACCGCTGTCCCGAGCCATTCCAGCTTGCCCGGGAAATACTTGAGCATCTGGAACAGGAACAGGAAATACCATTCCGGACGCGGGATGTAGGCGGTATCGTTCGGGTCGGCTTTGGGTTCGCCCGGTACGCCCAGCACGGTTGCCAGCAGGATCAGGACAATAAAGATGGCCAGCGAGACCAGCAGGTCCTTATAAATGCTGTCGGGCCAGAAGCGCTCGCCTTTGATCAGGGCGATCTTGTATTTATCGAGGATGGATTTTTTGCGTTCGTCTTTCATCGCCGCGCTCCCTTATTCATGGTTAATCGCCCTTTTCAGGGAACTGTGACTCGCCGTGCTTGATGATGAGGAACAGATGGGCGCCGATCAGCGCGATCAGGATGGCCGGGAAGATCCAGATGTGGGCCGAGAAGAACCGGCTGAGCGTCAGGGCGCTCAGGTCCGCCCCGCCGCGCAGCGCCTTTTCGATGATCGGGCCAACCCAGGGCACCGTTCCGGCGATGGACGTGCCGACGGTGGTTGCCCAGTAAGCTTTCTGGTTCCAGGGCAGCAGGTATCCGGTGAAACCCATGCCCAGCGTGCAGATCAGCAGGCCCACCCCGATCATCCAGGTCAGCTCACGCGGGTACTTGTACGAAGCCGTCACGAACACCCGGATCATGTGGATGAAAACGACCAGCACCATCAGGCTGGCGCCCCAGTGGTGGATGCCGCGGATCAACCAGCCGAAGGCCACCCCGTTCATAATATATTGGATGCTGTCGTAGGCGTGGTCGGGGGAAGGCGTATAGTATACGGTCAGGAAGATGCCGGTGACCGCCTGCATGACAAACAGGAACAGGCTGGCGCTGCCGAGCGTATTCCACCAGTTCCCTTTGGGTTCGGGGCGGTCTAAAATGGCTTTATACAGGTCGTTAAGACCGAGACGTTCGTCCAGCCAGGCGAATAAATTCTTTAACATATCAACCTTCCACAAAATGAATGGACAGAATGCCGTTATCGACCTTCGTCTGGTACACGTCCAGCGGACGCGGCGGCGGCCCGGAAACCACCTTGCCGTCAATATTGAAATGGGCATCGTGGCACGGGCAGACGTATTGTTTCTTATCGCTCTCCCAGTTGACCCGGCAGCTGAGATGGGTGCATACATTGGAAAGCACCACCACTTCCGTCTCGGATTTGCGCAGCACGAAGGCGCCGTAGCTGTTGACCGATTTTTCCCAACCGTTGACCTTGCTGCGCGTAAATGTGGCCAGCGCGGGTTTGCCGACCTCGAAGCTGTCCAGTTTTCCCAACGGTACCCAGGCATCCTTGCTGCTGCCGGACTGCAGTGCCGGCTCGATCAGGTAGGCAATCGCCGGCAGGCCAACCGCAGCCGTGATAACCGCTCCCACCCCGGCTGTAACCATTGTTATGAAATCACGCCGGCTGATATGTTTGGAACCTGCCATGCGAACCTCCCGGATTGCAAATCACAAAATAATAAGGACGGTGGGGCGTGCACGCACACCCCGTTCCCCAAATTATCGAGATTTTAATGCGGATAACATAAACCCTATCGGGTGTGATTATAAAGGATGTTACAGCCTTCCCCGTCAGGATGTCTGGAATGAAAATTCCATGAGTATTGTCACCTTTCCTGTATGAAACGGTAATGGGATAATAGGCCATATTAAATAGTAGTAACGACTTAAGTCGTTACTACGTGTTAGCTGCATGAGGAGGAGTAGATGGGCCTGAAAAGGGATGTGAGCCTGAAAGACTTCCTGCGCTATAAGGGCAAGGGGCCTATGCTGACCTTTATTCTGCATCGCATCGGAGGCTTGGGGATGGTCACCTTCGTCGGATTGCATGTCCTGGCCTCCTTTGTGGGCGGCCGTGTGGGACCCGCCATCAATCTCATCTACGAAAACTGGATCTTCCAGATCGTGGTCTTCTTCTGCGTCCTGTTCCACGTCATCAACGGCCTGCGCATCGTCATCCTGGACCTGTGGCCGAAGCTGATCGAACACCAGCGCGAAGCCATCTGGCTGGAGTGGATGATCTTCCTGCCGGTCTACGGCATGGCAGTCTATGTCATTGTAAATACGGCACTGGGAGGCTGACATGCTTGCGAAACGCAGAACCCTTTCCCTCGCCAAACGAGGTTTCGATTTTGAGATCTTCATGTGGCTCTTCGTCCGCCTTTCGGCGCTGGCCATGTACCTGTTTGCCTTGATCGGCCTGGTGGGCGCGCTGATCATGGGCGCCCGCACCCAGGTGAATTTCGCAGACCTGATGCGCTGGACGTTCATGCCGGACTCGAACCACGTTCTGATGAATACCACCCTCAATAACATCGCCAATCTGGACGTCTGGGTGACGCTGTTCTGGAAGATCATGGGCAGCCTCTTCGTGACCTTTGCCGCCGCCCACGGACTGCACGGCCTGCTCAGCGTGGTGGAAGATTATCTCAAGAATTCCGCAGTGCGCAGGTTCCTGCGGTACTTCGTCCTTGTGCTCACCGTTGTTGGGATTGCCATCGCCATTTACGTAGTCTGGACGAAATAGGAGCCGCGCTATGAAAACGCATCAATTCGAAGTACTGGTGGTCGGGGCGGGTGGGGCGGGTCTCATGGCCGGCCTGTACGCCTCCCGGACTGCCAAAACAGCCATTATCACCAAACTTTATCCCACCCGTTCGCACACCGGCACCGCCCAGGGCGGCATCGGCGCCGCGCTCGGCAGCCAGGAAGAAGACCGCCCCGAATGGCATACTTACGATACCATCAAGGGCTCGGATTACCTGGGCGACCAGGACGCGATCGAGTTCATGTGCAACGAAGCCGTGCAGGCCGTTTACGAGCTGGAGCACATGGGCCTGCCCTTCGACCGGACACCGGATGGGAAGATCTCCCAGCGCCCGTTTGGCGGGCATACCAACAATATCACCGGCAAACCGGTCCGGCGCGCCTGCCATGCGGCCGACCGCACCGGGCACATGATCCTGCAGACGCTCTACCAGCAGTGCATGAAAAACAACGTCACCTTCTTCGACGAATTCCAGGCGATTGACCTGCTCATGGTCGATGGGGCCGCCGCGGGCGTGGTCGCCGTCGAGCTCGCCACCGGCGAGATGCACGTTTTCCATGCCAAGTCGGTCATCTTCGCCACCGGCGGGCACGGACGCATCTGGGAGATCACCTCCAACGCCTACGCTTTCACCGGCGACGGACCTTCCATGATCATGCGGCGCGGGCTGCCGCTCGAGGATCTGGAATTCTTCCAATTCCACCCGACCGGCATTTACAAGCTCGGCATCCTGATCACCGAGGGCGTGCGCGGGGAAGGCGGCGTCCTGATCAACGGCAAGGGCGAACGCTTCATGGAGAAATACGCCCCCAAAGTCAAAGACCTGGCCTCGCGCGATGTGGTCAGCCGCGCCATTTATATGGAAATCCGCAACGGCAACGGCGCCAACGGGCAGAACTATGTTTATCTGGATGTGCGCCCGGAGAGCGTCAACAAGTACGCGGCCGCGGATGGACGCTTGAACCTGGACGGAACGCCCCTTAATGTAACCGGTGAAGAAATCCTGGCCAAACTACCGGATATCGTCGACTTTTGCCGGGTGTATTTGGGGGTGGACCCGATTACGCAGCTCATGCCAATCCAGCCAACCGCTCACTACGCCATGGGCGGCATCCCCACCAACATGTACGGCGAAGCCATCTCGGATGAGAATAACACGCTCGTGCCCGGTCTGTACGCCGCCGGGGAATGCGGGTGTGTCTCGGTCCACGGCGCCAACCGTCTCGGCACGAATTCATTGCTCGACCTGGTTGTCTTCGGCAAACACGCCGGCCTGAAGGCTGCCGAATACGCCAGGGGCGCCTCCTTCAAGACCTTGCCGGACGATCCCACCGAATTTGCCCGGGCGCAGCTCGAGCGCATCCGCCAGGCAGACGGCACGGAAAATGTGTTCGATATCGCCACCAAAATGAAGAAGATCATGTTCGACGACATGGGCATTTTCCGCAGCGGTAAGGGCATGCAGAACGCCCTTGAAGTGATCCGTGACCTCAAGCGGCGTTACCAGCACGTCACCGTCACCGACACCGGAAAGATCTTCAACATGGAGATGATGAACGTCTGGGAACTGGGCAACCTGCTCGACCTGGCCGAACTCACTACCGTGGCGGCCATCGCCCGCACCGAGAGCCGCGGCGGCCATTCGCGTGAGGATTATCCCGAGCGGGATGACAAGCAGTGGCTCAAGCACAGCCTGGCTTGGGCGCGTGAGGATGGCAGGATCGAGTTGAAATACAAACCGGTCGTCATTACCCGCTTCGAGCCCAAATTAAGGACATATTAATATGGAAGTCACCCTCAAAATCTTCCGCTACAACCCTGAGACGGACAAAAAGCCGTCTTACAAATCCTACAAGCTGGATGCCAACGAGATGGACCGCGTCCTGGATCTGCTTGAAAAAGTAAAAGGCTACCAGGATGGAACGCTGTCCTTCCGTCGTTCGTGTGCGCACGGCATTTGCGGGTCGGACGCGATGCGCATCAACGGCATGAACCGCTTGGCCTGCAAAACCCTGATCCGCGACGTGGGTACCAGGGTTACCGTCGAACCGATCCTCGGCCTGCCGGTCCTGAAGGACCTGATCGTGGACATGGAACCGTTCTTCGATAATTTCCGCTCCGTCAAACCCTGGTTCATCACCGCTGACCCCGAACCGGAGAAGGAACGTTACCAGAGTCCGGAAGCACGCGCCCGCTTCGACGATACCACCAAGTGCATCCTGTGCGCCTGCTGCACCACTTCCTGTCCTTCCTTCTGGGGCAGCGAAAAATATGTCGGTCCGGCGGCCATTGTGGCAGCCCACCGCTTCATTTTCGATGACCGCGACCAGGCAGCCGCCGAACGCCTGCAAATCTTGAACGAGGCCACTGGCGTTCACCGCTGCCACACCATTTTCAACTGCACCATGGCCTGTCCGCGCGAGATCCAGATCACGAAAGCCATCGGCGAGGTCAAGATGGCGATTTCGACCGGCATCCTGGACTAAGAACCCTTCCGAATATTATAGAAGAACCGAATTTTGAGTATGTGCGGCGAAGCCGCACATACTCAAAATTCGAACTTCTCCTGAATTTTTGGATGGATACTAATTTGATTGGTATTTCCTGAAGGGCGGGCGGCGAGACCGCCCGTTTTTCATTTACCGGAAGGATGGCATGGCCGATCTTTAAGCGACCGGCCATTTTTAATAAAACATTTATGGATAATCTGGATTAAATAAGTTAGAATATATTGGCTTTCTTTATCCACCTTTTACCTTTTCTGAGTACCTTTTCAATCAGTAGGGAAGGATGGTTGGCATGTGATTGGCAAAGCCAACCATATGCCTACCGCCCGATTTTGATTGAGAAGGTGCGTTTTTTAAGGAGGATTCAATTATGAGCGTCGCAATTTCCCCAACAGAAACCAAATTGGAAGGGGATGTATATGTCCCTTCCCCGGATGCCGTTGCCCTCACCTATACCCCCGACTGGGAGGCGACCGCCGCCCGGGCCGACAGGGATCTGAGCGGTTACTGGGCTGAACGTGCCAAAGAGCTTGAATGGTACCGGCCGTGGGATACCGTTCTGGATGAAAGCAACAAACCCTTCTATAAATGGTTTGTCGGCGGACAGGTCAATATCATCCAGAACTGCCTGGACCGGCATGTTAAAACCTGGCGGCGGAACAAGCTGGCGCTCATCTGGGAGGGGGAACCTGGCGACCAGCGTTCTTTTTCATACCATGCCCTCAACCGTGAGGTCAGCAAATTTGCCAACGTACTCAAAGCCATGGGGATCAAGAAAGGCGACCGCGTTACCATCTACCTTCCGCGCATCCCTGAGATCGTGATTGCCATGCTGGCGTGTGCAAAAATTGGGGCAATTCATTCGGTTGTCTACGGCGGGTTCTCAGTCGAGGCCTTGCATGGGCGCATCCTTGACTCGCATTCCAAACTCGCCATTACTGCGGATGGCGGCTGGCTCAACGGAAAAATTGTCAAGCTTAAAGACATCCTGGATGAGGCCCTGCAGCGCTCACCCAGTGTCGAGCACGTCATTGTAGTTAAACGTACCGGTCAGGATGTTTGCATGGATACGGAACGCGACCTGTGGTATCACGACCTGATGTCGCTGCCGATCGCCAGCCCCAAATGTGAAACTGAAGTGATGGATTCTGAGGATCCACTCTACATTCTTTACACCTCCGGTACCACCGGAAAACCGAAAGCCATCCTGCATACGCATGGCGGCTACATGGTTGGGGTCTATTCCACCCTTCATGATGTATTCGATATTCGGGATGAGGATCGCTGGTGGTGCACGGCTGACCCGGGCTGGGTAACCGGCCATTCGTACATGGTTTATGGACCATTATTGAATGGGGCGACCTCCTTTATGTATGAAGGCGCGCCTTCGTATCCCTATCCAAACCGCTGGTGGCAGTTGGTTGAAAAATACAGTATCACAACGCTGTATACCGCACCGACTGCCATCCGCGGCTTGATGCGCTTCGGAGAAGCCTGGCCCAACCGCCACGATCTTTCTTCACTGCGCCTGCTCGGTTCGGTGGGTGAGCCGATCAACCCG
>JADGQB010000195.1 GCA_017882145.1 Anaerolineales bacterium | reverse complement strand
GGGCCGCAGGATGCGATTGATCAGGCGCGCGAGCCACGAAAGTGCCTTACCCAGCTCATCTGTCGATTTATAGCCCAGAAACAGGAGGAACGCCACGCCACCGGCAATTGCCAGTAGAATGGCGGCGGCCGTCAATTCACCGGCATTCAAATTGTTACGGCGGATCAATACGATGAAGCCCAGGCTCAGGACGCAAAAAAAAGCCAGGTAGTCGAACAGGATATAGAGTACGCCCACCACCGTCACCCGTCCGGTCGAATGGCCCTGCCGCACTGCGTCAGCCAGAAAGACGGCCATGCCGCCGATGCCTACACTGGGCGCGATCACATTGACAAAATTGGAAGCCGTGGCCACCAATACCAGATGAGGAGTTCTTTCTTTAAGCCCCACCAGTCGATATAAAGATGCATAATCGGTTGCCGAATTGAACATCCAGATCAACTCGACTATAAAGGCAGCGATCAGGAAACGGTAGTTGCTGTGTTGTAGGACAATCAGGAAGTTTTTTAAATCGGCAAAACGGACAAAGACAAACACAATCGCCAGGAGTAAAACCAGCGCCACGAAGATTTTTCGCATGACAGAATTATACTGGATATTTTCTGAATAAAACCTCCCGCAGAATTTGAGCCTGCGGGAGGTGATTTGCGCTGCCGGAAGAGGAGCGTATTACCGGCGCCGGCGGCCCAGACCGCCCACCAGCATGACATAATACAATAATTGTAGCATCGCAGTTACCAGTGCGGCCACGTAGGTCAGGGCTGCGGCATTGAGCACGTTGCTGACGCCGCGTTGTTCATCCGGACCGGAGATGATGCCGGTCTCTGAAAGCAGGACACGGGCGCGGGCGGAGGCATTCAATTCCACCGGCAGGGTTGCCAGGGCGAAGACCGCCCCTCCAGCGAAGACTGCCACTCCCAGCCAGGCGAGATTCACTCCAAAGGCCATGCCGGCATAGCTCATGAACAGGCCGATGATGATCAGGATCCAGCCCAGATAGGAGCCAATGTTGACCATCGGCACCAGCGCCGAGCGGAAACGCAGCGGTAAGTAACCTTCCGCATCCTGCTGTGCATGGCCAATTTCGTGGGCGGCTACTGCCAGGGAGGCGACCGAAGCAGTTCCGGAAACGTCTTGTGACAGGTGCAGGATCTTTGTGCGAGGATCATAATTGTCGGTCAGGCTGCCGCGCACGCCCTCGATCTGGATCCCGTATACCCCGGCACGCGCAATCAGCCGTTGGGCGGCTTCATAGCCGGTCAACCGGCTGCGGGCCTGTACCTGGCTCCATTTCCTGAATGCGGACTTCACATAAATGGATGTGATGGTCATCAGCAGGAAAGCCGGGATCATGAATATCAAGTAAGTTGGGTCAAACAAAAACATACTTCACCTCTTTTGCCTGCACCTTTCCGGCACAGACGGCTGCAAAAATGCAGCCTAGATACATACGGCTTATGGATTGGTCAGTTGCTTTACAGCCGCATCCAGCTGCGGGTCAACACCGGCTTTGATATTATCCGCCGTCAGGGTGGCAGCGATGTCCGGGGTCAGGCCTTTTCCGTCGATCTGGCGGCTCTTGGGGGTCAGCCAGCGGGCGACGGTGATGTGCACGGCGCCCTGGTTGTTATTCAATGGAATAACCAGCTGGACAGTGCCTTTTCCGTAGGTCTTCTCGCCGACCAGCTTGCCTCGCCCGGTATCCTGGATGGCGCCGGAGACAATTTCAGAAGCCGAGGCTGAGTAACCGTTGACCAGCACAACCAGCGGGGTATTGCCGGTTGCCAGCCCTCCGGAGACAGCTTGATAAGGTTTCTTGGTACCGTTGCCGGATTGCTCGTAGACGATCACGCCGCTAGGGATGAATTCGGATGCCACGGAGATGGCCGTATCCAGGTAGCCGCCGCCGTTATCGCGCAGGTCCAGGATGATCCCTTTCGGGTTGTTCGCCAGCAGAGCTTTGAGCTGATCATGGAAATCCTGGGCAGTGGTCTGGCCGAAATCGACAATCTGGATGTAGGCCAGGTTGTTGGGCAGCATCTTGCTCGAGACACTTGGGACAACGATAGTGGCACGCGTGATCTTTACATCGAAGGGTGCATCCTGGCCGGGTCGCTGGATCGTCAGGGTAACGACCGTACCGGGATTACCGAGTACCTTCTGCCGGACCGATTCTGCATCCAGGTTGGTAATATCCTGACCTTCTATCTTTATGATCTGGTCGCCGGTTTGCAGTCCGGCCTTTTCAGCGGGGGAGCCGGCAATAGGTTTGGTGATCGTCAATAGTTTGCCGCTGGTATCCACATAAGCGCCAATCCCGGCATATTGTCCTTGAAGGAAGTTGGTATTATCCTGGTAGACTTGCGGTGTCCAAAAATTGGAATGCGCATCGCCGAGTGAATTGATCATTCCGGTGATAGCGCCTTGCATTAACTTGGTATTATCCACCGGTTGGTCCACGTACTGTTGGTGGACGATCGTCCACGCTTCCCAGAATGGGGCAAACAGGCTGGTCAGGTCTGAGGGAGTCCCGCCCTGGCTGCCATTTGAAGAAAGGATCGGGACTGAATTGGGACCGAGCGGCAGGAAGTGTCCGGCTGCGAATCCGCCGCCAAAAGAGCATACAACCAGTATGACTGCCACAACGGCAAGTAAAATCACGCGCAAAGTTTTATTTTTCATACCATCCTCCTGAAGGATAGGCAAAATATTAACATGGCCGGATTAAAACGCCATGAAATTGTAGCAGATGGGTGTTAGAAAAGTGTTAAATCCGCCCGTCAAGCAAGCCGGGCAGCCCGCTCAGGTTCAACAGCGCGGCGTGAGCGTCTTCGCCAGGGTTTTCCTCGCCCACCAGGATGGTATACATGCCCAGACCGAGGGCGGCGCGCGTGATGCGCCTCTGGTCATCGAGCAGCACGCAGGCAGCCGGGTCCGGATTTCCGGCTGCTTTCACTGCCAGCTCAAACGCCTCCGGCATTGGCTTGCAGAAGGGTGCGATGGCGTGCACGTCGATGATCCCTTCGAAGAGTCCCTCCAATCCCAGCACCTCCAGAACACGACGGGCGTGGTTTGAATCGGAATTGGTGAAGATGAACTTGCGGGATGGGATGCCCGCCAGCGCGGCATGCAATTGCGGGTCCGGATGGATATAGCGGTCGAGAGGCACATCATGGACGAAAGCCAGGTAATCGTCCATATCGACATTGTGGTTGGCCTGCAGACCACGCAGCGTGGTCCCGTATTCCCGAAAGTATTTTTCCCGTAAGACAGTCACCTGATCGGGTGCGAAATCCATCCGTTCGCGCATGTATTGGGAGATGCGAGCGCCAATTGCCTGCCATAGGCCGGTCGCGTGCGGATAAAGGGTCTCATCCAGGTCGAAGAATAAGGTTGTAAAATGCATGGGCCTTATTATAAGCGGTATATAATACAGGCATGTCCATCCGAATCCTGCCTCCCGAAGTTGCTTCGCAAATCGCCGCCGGGGAAGTTGTAGAGCGCCCCGCCTCGGTGGTAAAGGAACTCCTGGAAAATGCCCTGGATGCCGGTGCAAAATCCGTCAGCGTGGAAATCGCGGCGGCCGGCCGGAGCCTGGTGCGGGTGGCCGATGATGGGGCTGGCATTCCGGCGGATGAGCTGGCTCTGGCTATCGAACGGCATGCCACCTCCAAGCTGGCTTCCTCCGAGGATTTGTTCCATATTACGACGCTGGGCTTTCGCGGGGAAGCCCTGGCCTCGATCGGTTCCGTCTCCCGGCTGACGATCAGCTCCCGCACGGCGCAAGATCCGGCCGGGAGGCGCCTGCGCGTGGAGGGTGGCCTGATCGGCAAGCTGGAAAAGATCGGCGCGCCGGTTGGGACGGTGGTCAGCGTGGAAGACCTTTTCTACAACGTCCCGGCGCGTCTAAAGTTCCTCAAACAGGATGCCACCGAGCGGCGGGCAGTGGATGCGCTCCTGACACGCTATGCGCTGGCTTACCCACTGGTACGCTTTAAGCTCTCCGAAGGCAACAGCCTGTCCCTGCATACAGCCGGGGATGGTGACCGGCGTGCCATCCTGGCGGCGCTGTATGGCGTGGATGTAGCCCGGCAGATGCTGGAAGTCATTGCAGATGAAGAAGGCTTTTCCCTGACCGGCTTTATCAGCCCGACTGCGCTGACGCGTTCCAACCGCCGGGAAATCACTTTCTTTGTCAATGGGCGCTGGGTGCAGGATACCCCGTTGAGTTCGGCGGTGGTGCAGGCATATCACACGCTGCTGATGGTGGGGCGTTACCCGATTGCGGCATTATTTATTAAAGTTCCACCGGAAGAAGTGGATGTGAATGTGCATCCGGCCAAAACCGAGGTACGGTTCCGCAGCCCGGATAAGGCCTTCAGCTTCGTCCAGCGGGCCACGCGCCGGGCTTTGCTGGCTTATGCGCCGGTCCCGCAGTTGGCTCCCCAGAATTTATGGGGCAGCCCGACCCAACCCAGGCAGATCGACCCGACCTGGAGTCTGGCACATGAAGAAGAGCGGTCAGCTTTCAGCGGTCAGCTTTCAGAAGACAATCGACAGACCACGGACGATGGTCATCCGTCTACAGTCAATGGTCAACAGTCCACGGTCGATAGTCCGCCGTCAGCCTTCCCGCACATCCCGCTCCTGCGCCTGATCGGGCAGATCGGCGCGACCTACCTGGTGGCCGAGGGTCCGGATGGCCTGTACCTGATCGACCAGCATGCCGCGCACGAACGCGTCCTGTTCGAGAAGTTAATGGCGCAGCACGCCCAGAAAAGCATCCCCTCGCAGACCTTGCTGACGCCCACGGTTGTGCACCTGCCACCCGCCAGCAACCGCCTGCTCGAGGAGCAGCTGCCGGTGCTGCAGCACTTTGGTTTCCAGATCGAACCGTTCGGTCAAAACAGCTACCAGGTGCGGGCGCTGCCGGTCCTTTTTGCGAGCAGCGATCCGGCCGCGGCGCTGCGCGCCCTGGTGGAAGATTTCGAAGAAGACGAAACCCCGCTCCAAAATGAGCTTGAAGCAAAAATTGCCGGGCGGGTCTGCAAGCGCCTGGCGGTCAAAGCCGGGCAGGTGCTGTCGCCTGAAGAACAACGCGCCCTGCTGGCAGACCTGGAAGTCTGCGCTTCCCCGCGTACCTGCCCGCACGGACGCCCGACCATGATCCACCTCTCGGTCGATATGTTGGAGCGGCAGTTCGGGAGGAAGGGGGCACGGTAGTGGCGAGATAAATTTCGCCTTACGTTTTTTTGGAATGATAGCTTGTGCTCTACACTCTAATCCAAAAACGGTAGCTAACCACAACTACGCCGTTATTTTTTTGGCAACCTTCATGATTGTTCAGAAACCCAGGCTTTGACTTTTTGCTCGATCTGGTCGCGAACCTGGCGGAACTTCGCCAGTTTTTCTGCTTGCGAGCCAACGAAGGCGGCAGGATCCTCAAAAGACCAGTGCAGGCGGTTCTTCACCCCGGGCCAGGCAGTGGGGCAGTTCTTTTCGGCATCGTCACAGAGAGTGATGAGGTATTGAAACAGCAGCTTGCCGAGATAGGTCTCGAAGCCTTTGGAGGTGTGGCCGGACATATCGATCCCAGCTTCTTCCATCACCTGGATGGTCAAAGGGTTAATGCCTTTGGGCTCCAAGCCAGCACTATGGGCTTCGAAGCGGTCGCCAGCGTATTTGCGTAAAAAGGCTTCGGCCATCTGGCTGCGGGCGGAATTGCCGGTGCAGAGAAAGAGAACGCGCGTTAGGGGCATGGGAGTCTCCTGAGTATAAGGAATGATATTATCTTAATCCATGCCGGTTAACAAGGAATTAAAGGCAGGTAATGGGTAAGTAAATAATTCCATAAAAAAGACAGGTGTGTTGGGGGATGTAAGCGTGAGAACTTCACATCAAATTTGTGACATATATCATATTCCCTGACTCGAATGTGAACGTATAATGAATTCGGAGATACGAATATGATTAGAACCGAAACACCTTCCAACCTCAGCAAAGTAAGTGAGCTATTGCAAGTCATCAGCCCGGAAGTACGCCTGGAAATCCTGCTGGCGATCGGAGCGGGTGAGGCTTGCGTCTGTCACCTGGAAGCCAGCCTTGGATACCGGCAGGCCTATATCTCCCAAAACCTGATGGCGCTGCGCGAGGCCGGCCTGCTCAGCACCCGGCGGGATGGCAAGTACATTTATTATCGATTGGAAAAACCGGAAATCATGGAGATGGTGGACTTGGCCGCCCGCCTGTCAGGCTTTGATGCCTCAGGAATAACCGCCAAAGTCAATCTGGCAAAAGCCACCTGCGATTGCCCAAACTGTTCACCACAAAAAGATAATCATGTCGTCAATTAAAGAATACTGGCTGGAAATTGACGAGCAAGGACGATATCGAAAAGGACTAAAGCATGCCAAACTTCCTGGAAACCACTGTAGATAAATTCACCTTCAAGGTGGCCACGGATCGTTTTTATACATCTGAAGGGGTTTGGGCAAAGGAAGAAAACGGACACGTGCGGATCGGACTGTCGGACTTCGTTCAGCAGCGCAGCGGGGATGTGGCCTTTGCAGAGATCAAACCGGCGGGGACGGCTCTGGCGGCCGGGGATGAAGTGGCGACGATCGAGACGATCAAGGTGAATATCAGCTACACATCGCCTGTTCACGGAAAAATTGTAGAAGTCAACCCGGCCATGAACGACGCCCCGGAGGCCATCAACCAGGATCCCTATGAAGCCGGCTGGCTGGCCGTGCTGGAAGTCGCGGATTGGGAGGTTGAGCGTGCCAAACTGCTCGACCCGCAGGCTTACTTCGAGATCATGAAAGGCCAGGCGGAAGAGGAAACAAAGAAATTATGATGGATAAAATTCAAAAAGTCATTATCGTGCCCTGCAGCGGGATCGGCAAGCCATATGGCACCGTCAGCCGGGAAGCGGCCTATGAGGTTACCGAAGACTTGCGTCCCGGGCAGACCCAACTGGTGCCGCTGGCCCTGCTGGTGCTCGGAGACGAAGAATCCCGCTCGGTGGTAGAAGCCTGTCCGGCAGTGACCATCGACGGCTGCAAACTGGCGTGCGCCGCCAAGATGGTCCAACAGAGCGGCGGGAGGATCGCCCAGGAATTTGCAGTCCTGGACGTGTACCGCAGCCACAAGGATCTCAAGCCGCTGGGGATCGCCGAACTCAACGAAGGCGGGCAAAAACTGGCGCGGGTCCTGGCGGAGGAAGTAACTGCCGTTGTGGATGGCCTCCTGACAGGCAAAATGGGAGGCGAAAATGCCTGAACTGCCCAAGAAGAAAGTCGGGATCGTCTCCTGCTCCGGGGAGGAACTGGCGGAGGGCAC
>JADGQB010000194.1 GCA_017882145.1 Anaerolineales bacterium | reverse complement strand
GATGCCCCACCCCCGCGCGATCGAAATCATTCGCGACGAGCACCGCTCGTTCGCGGCGGTGCTCGAAGGCCTGCTGCACGTCTGCGGCGAGAAGCGCAGCGCGCGCGGCAGGACCGATTTCCGCCTGATCGCGGCAATGCTCGACTACATCGAGGCGTTTCCAGAGAAGCTCCATCACCCGAAGGAGGACGCCTACGTCTACGCGCGCCTGCGCGAAGTGCTGCCGGAGTCGGCGGAGATGCTCGACGATCTCACGGCCGAGCACGTGCGCGGACGCGCGATGATTGCCGGCCTGAATTAGGTTTCCGCGAAAATGATATCCTGCTCATCTATGCCGGGCGGCTGGGGCCGGAGAAGAACCTGGATTTCCTGATCCGCGCTTTTGCCGGGACTGCCGAAGCCATCGAAAATATCCATCTCGTGATCATCGGCGGCGGGCCCGAAGAACAGGCTCTCAGGCAGTTGGCTGCCCAGACCGGTGCCCACGCCCGCATCCATTTTACTGGCATGCTGCCTTACGATGAATTACCGCGTTACCTGTCGATGGGGGATCTCTTCGTGACCGCTTCGGTCACGGAAGTCCATCCTCTTTCCGTGATCGAAGCGATGGCCACCGCGCTGCCCGTTCTTGGCATCCAGTCGGTTGGCGTGGGCGACACCGTGGAAGATGGTGTTACCGGTTTCCTTTCCAGCCCGGACCAGGCGGCTTTTGCCGCCCTCCTGACCCGTCTATGCCTGGATGCAGATCTCAGGGAAAAGATGGGTGCAGCCGCCCGCAAAGTCTCCGGGAAATATGCCATCGAACACACCACCCGGGTCATGCTCGAGCGTTACGAAAGACTCCTTTTCGAGTTCGCACCTCACCGGCGCGGCCTGGGTTATAACCTGCGCAACCTGTTCGAAAAGCTGCGTTCATGACCACTCAAAAACAAGCCACCGGCCAATGGGGGGAAGAGACCGCCGCCCGTTACCTCGAAACCAATGGCTATACCATCCTGGCGCGTAACTTTCATACCGCTCACGGCGAGATCGACATCGTAGCCAGTAAAGAAGGCGGGCTGGTGTTTGTTGAGGTAAAAACGCGCAGTTCGCATGCCTTCGCCTACCCGGAAGATTCGGTCACGCGCCGGAAACAGGCCCACCTGCTCTCGGCTGCTGAAGATTACCTCCAGGCACATCCTGAAGGCGGCGATAGCTGGCAGTTTGATGTAATTGCCATCGAAAGGATCCCCGCCGGCAAGCCCGAGATTTTTCATTTTGAGAATGTCATTGAATAAGCCTCCCCTGATCGTCATCCTCGGGCCAACCGCAGTTGGCAAGACCGATATTTCCATCCGGCTGGCAGAACGGCTGGACGGCGAGATCGTCTCGGCCGACTCGCGCCTCTTCTACCGCGGCATGGACATCGGCACCGCCAAGCCCACGCCGGCCGAACGCCGCAGCGTCCCGCACCATCTCATCGATGTGGCCGATCCATGTGCCACCTGGAGCCTGGCCGTGTTCCAGCAGGCCGCCGCCGAAGCCATCGCCGCCATCCATGCCCGTGCGCATCTGCCCATGCTGGTCGGCGGTACCGGACAATATATCCACGCCGTGACCTACGGCTGGACACCCCCGGTGACTGCCCCGGATGCCCGGCTGCGGGCGGAGCTGGAAGCCGAGGCCGGCTTGCGAGGCTATCAGGCCTTGCATGCTGACCTGCAAAAACTCGACCCGCTGGCTGCCGAAAAGATCGATCCGCGCAACCTGCGCCGCACGATCCGGGCTTTGGAGGTCATCCGCTTGACGGGGAAAAAGTTTTCCGAACAGCGCGGCCAGATCGAGGGTCCCTATCGCCTGCTGACCATCGGGCTGACGCGCCCGCGCCCGGAACTCTATGCCCGTGTGGATGCCCGTATCGAAGCCATGTTTGCCGCCGGGCTGCTCGACGAAGTGCAGCGCCTGCTGGATGCGGGTTGTTCACCCGACCTGCCGACCATGTCTGCCATTGGCTACCGCGAATGCATCAATGTGCTGGCCGGCCGGATGGAGTTGGAACAGGCCAAGGTCGAAATGCGCCGCCTGACGCGCATTTTCATCCGCCGCCAGGCCAACTGGTTCAAGCTCTCCGACCCCTCCATCCACTGGTTCGAGGCCGGCCAGCTAAATCTGGAAGAGATCGAGGCAACCATCCGCGCTTTCCTGAATGCAGACGCCTGGTCCATGCTATACTCGTAATAGAATAAGCACCATCCCGAAAACAATGTGACTTGACACGAATGAAAAAGGCCACAAAACATAAAGGGAATACCCCATAATTCTTTGTGGCTTCGTGCCTTTGTGGTTAATTTCAGAATAGGCAAAAATTCCAATAAAAGGGAATCCTCATGGACGTGCAAATCAAAGAAGTCACATCCCAGAAAGACTTGAACGCCTTCATCCAATTCCCCTTCAAACTCTACCGCGATAACCCCTACTGGGTGCCGAACCTCGTCTCGGACGACCAGAACACCCTGCGCCGCGACAAGAACCCGGCTTTCGAAACCTGCGAGGCGCGTTACTGGCTGGCAACCCGCGACGGGACTATCGTTGGCCGGGTGGCTGCCATCCTAAACCACCCCCACATCGAGAAATGGGGCCAGCGCTACATGCGCTTCGGCTGGCTGGATTTCATTGATGAGCCGCAGGTATCCACCGCCCTGCTCCAGACCGTGGAAACCTGGGCGAAAGAGACCGGCATGACGGCCGTCCACGGGCCGCTGGGCTTTACCGACATGGACCGGGAAGGTATGCTCGTGGAAGGCTTTGAAGAGTTGGCCACCATGGCCACCTATTACAACCATCCCTATTATCCCGCCCACATGGGAAAGCTTGGCTACACCAAAGACATCGATTGGGTGGAATATGAGATCAGCATGCCCGCCGAGCCGGATGAGCGCATCGCCCGCATGGCAGCCATCGTCATGAAACGCAACAAACTAAAGCTTTTGGAATTACCCAATAAACAAGCGTTGATGGAGCATGCCAAAGAGCTTTTCAAATTGATCGAAGACGAATACAAAAACCTGTACGGCACCGTCTCTCTGACCCCCAAACAGGTGGACGCCTATATTTCACAGTATTTTGGTTTTGTCACACCCGACTTCGTCCCGATGGTCTACAATGAAAAGAACGAGATGGTCGCCTTTGGGGTCGGCCTGCCGTCGCTCTCACGTGCGCTGCAAAAAAGTCACGGGCGTCTTTTCCCCTTCGGATTTATCCATCTGTTGACTGCTCTCAAGAAAAACGACCGCGCCGACCTGTACCTGGTGGCGGTCAAATCAGAATACCGCGGATCGGGGGCCAATGCCATCCTGATGAACAGCATGTATGCAGTCTTCCGGAAACTTGGCGTCCGGAAGATCGAGACCAACCCCGAACTGGAGACCAATCACCTCGTCCAGGGTCAGTGGAAGTATTTCGAAACCCGCCAGCATAAACGCCGCAGAGTCTTCATCAAGCAGATTGTTTGACATATGTCATTGCCTGCACTGTACGCAGGTACACGTGCGAGCCGCGTCCTTTGCGGCGAAGCAATCCCATTGTTGACCATTTTGAATGCTATCGCAATTGGAAATAGAAAAAGTATGAGCAACTATACCCGCACAACCAGGACCTGTCCGGTCAGTCAATTGAACCCCGGCTTATCCCAGCCCATCCGGGAATTTTTCCAAACCCACCAGTTGGGAGATGCGGAAACCGGGACTCTCAAATGTTGTGAAACCCTCTCCGAAAAAAGCGCCTCCAGTAAACTTGCCGCCCTCCTGGAAGGCAACCCCGATACAACCAGCCGTCTCGCCATTCTTCTTACGCCGGACTGGCTGATCTGGGCCCGCAGCGGAGATCGAACCGGCACCGTCGTCAGCGGATGTAAACTGATCGGCCTTCAAGTAAAAGCCTTTACCGCCAGGCGTACACAATACATGCAGTTGGAAGTATCCGCATTCATTGGCGATTCCAAGGAGTATGTGCGCGGAAACCTGGAGCTGGGTCCGGAATTGGCTGCCCAGAATTTTTGTGAAGAAGTTGGGCAGGCAGTCCTCAAAGTAAATCCGCCCGTCAAAAGGAAATTTCCCCGCTGGATGGGCGGGTGACCGTCCCACCTGCGCCAGTACCGCAGGTACAGGTGACCCATGCGACGAATCCGCGACGGGCAGCTGCGATAGCCCGCCGCATCCCCTTCAGCAGAAAGAACCCCTATGACACTCAAATCCATTTCCATTAAAACCTTCGTTGCCAAGCCTTTCCACCTGTGGGATATCCAGACGCTGCTGCTGACTTGCGGAGATTTTGCGCATAAAAATTTCAACGCCATGACGGTCGGATGGGGCAGTATCGGTTACATCTGGCGGCGGCCATTCGTCCAGGTGGTTGTGCGCCCGGTCCGCTACACATATGAATTCATGGAAAAATTCGATACGTTCAGTCTGTGCGCTTTTCCGAAGAAGTACCACGCCGCCTTGCAGTTGCTCGGCACCCGCTCCGGGCGGGATGGGGATAAGATTGCCGCCTCCGGGTTGACCCCTTTGGCTTCCACAATAATTGCCGCTCCTGTCTATGCCGAGGCCAGTCTGGTGATCGAATGCCGAAAAATGTACTGGGATGATCTCCATCCGCAGAATTTTCTCGACCCCAAAATCGATAAGAACTACCCGCTCAAAGATTACCATCGCATCTATTTCGGGGAGATCCTGGCGGTGTTCGGGGAAGATATTTTCAAGGAATAATCCTTCTTCATGCAGATTTCCGCTCCATCCCCTGCTGTGGCTGTCATCGGCGGCGGACCCGCCGGGCTGATGGCTGCCGAAGTGTTGGTCCAGGCCGGCGCCCGGGTGGATCTCTACGACGCCATGCCGTCCGTGGGCCGCAAATTCCTCGTGGCCGGCAAGGGCGGCCTGAACCTGACCCATTCCGAACCGTTCGAGCAGTTCGTGGACCATTATGGCGAGCGCCGCCTGTGGATCGAACCCTGGCTGCGCGACTTCGGTCCCGACCAATTACGGGCCTGGGCAGGTGAATTGGGCATTGAATCTTTTGTCGGCACCTCCAACCGGGTCTTCCCGGTCGGGATGAAGACCGCCCCGCTCCTGCGTGCCTGGCTCGCCCGCCTGCGCTCCACTGGGGTGATCTTCCACCAGCGTCACACATGGCTCGGCTGGAATCCAGACGACTCCCTGCATTTCGACACGCCTGCCGGCGAGATATCCGTCCGTGCGGAAGCAGTCGTCCTGGCGCTTGGGGGCGGCAGCTGGCCCAAGACCGGTTCCACCGGCGCATGGCTCCCCCTGCTGATTGATCGTGGCGTGGCGATCGCCCCGCTGCGCCCCTCCAATTGCGGCTTTGACGTGGCCTGGAGCGAACACTTCCGCACCCGTTTCGCCGGTCATCCGTTAAAATCCGTGTGCTTGTCCTTCAAAGACTTAAAAGGGGATCAGTTTAACCAGCCGGGCGAGTTCGTCGTTACCGGTACCGGCGTGGAGGGCAGTCTCATCTACGCCTGCTCGGCGCTCCTGCGGGATGCGATCGAGGTCTGCGGAAGTGCCGTCATCCACCTCGACCTGGCCCCCGGCTGGACGCACGAACGGCTGGTGGAGCGTCTCTCCCGGCCGCGCGGCTCGAAGTCCATCGCCAGCCATCTCGAAAGATCGGTCGGGTTCAAGGGTGTCAAAGCCGGGCTGTTGTGGGAATTCGTACCCAGGGCCGATTTCGCCGACCCAGAAAAGTTGGCCGCTTCGATCAAGGATTTGCCCATCCCGCTAATTGCACCCCGCCCACTGGAGGAAGCCATCAGCAGCGCCGGCGGCGTGCGCTTCGCAGCCTTGGATGAGCGCCTGATGCTGCGCAACCTGCCGGGCGTCTTCTGCGCCGGGGAGATGTTGGATTGGGAGGCGCCCACCGGTGGTTACCTGCTGACCGCCTGCCTCGCCAGCGGACGCCGCGCCGGGCTGGGCGCGCTGGAATGGCTCAAGCAAATGGAGGAAAAAACATGATCATTGTTAGCGCCTGTTTGGCCGGTGTCGGTTGTCGCTATGACGGCGCCGCAAAACCATGCAAAGTTGTCATTCGCCTGGTTGCGGAGGGCCAGGCCATCCCGCTCTGTCCCGAGCAACTGGGCGGCCTGCCTACTCCCAGGCAGCCAGCTGAAATCATCGGCAGCCAGGTTATCCGCAAAGATGGCGTTGAGTTAACCGCGGAGTTTACCCGCGGCGCCCTGGAAGCCCTGAAATTAGCCCGGTTGGTGGGCGCTAAAACCGCCGTCCTCAAATCCAGGTCACCCTCCTGCGGTTCCGGGAAGATTTACGATGGCAGCTTTACCGGCCGGCTCGTGGACGGCAGCGGCCTTTTTGCAGAGCTGTGCAAACAGGCTGGCATTGAAGTAAAAACCGAAGAAGAAATTTAGATTCTTGTTTTTTCTTCACCTGGGGAAGGACTTACGTATTGATGGCATAGGAATTTACCTCTGGCCGATACAATCATTGATGATTCTTGCAGCTGCCTCGGCACCATTTTCACTTTGAATCTTCTTCCCCAGCACCCTTGCAGCTTGCCTCGTTTCTTCAGTTAGCGCGAACCTGATCGCCTCGGCTAATTTCCCGGCTGTGAGGTTTTTTCTCGGAATGGGCTTCGAACCCACTCCCAGCTCATGGACCCGTCGTCCCCACGCGAACTGATCGTTGCTGTGTGGCACGATAACCGCCGGTACCCCGGCCCGCAGCCCGGCTGCAGTTGTTCCGGCGCCGCCATGATGGACCACGGCAGCCATGCGTGGAAACAGCCAGGCATGCGGAGCGCTTTCCAGGATGAATATCCCTTCAGGAATAGTCTCAATTTTTGACATCCCGCTCCACCCGGTTGCCAGAACACCCCGCTGCCCGGAACTTTTGAGAGCCTCAATGACCAGCCTGGTCATTTGGACTGCCTGGGTCGCATCTCCCAGGCTGCCAAAACCCACGTACACCGGCGGCGTCCCACTCTGCAAAAAATCAAGCAGGTCACCGGAAGGTTCCCACCCAATTTCCTCCTCCAGAAACCAGTAGCCGGTATTATGAACATGTTCTGGCCAATCTTTTGGTTTTGGAAACACATATTCACTGCATGAAACGATGGTTGGCAATTTCCGGGTGATCTGTTTTCCAAATGGACTGGAGAAACCCTGCGGGGAGTGACCAAATTTAGTTTGCCAAAATTGCTTGACAGCTGAACTGGAAGTACTCCACATTACTTGCTCGAAGATTTTATGAGATAGAAAATTAAATCCCTTCCCCAATCGGACCGAATTGTAGAACATCAAAGCCGGGTAATCCCGGGTGGGAGTCATCGGGAAAGGTGTGGCGAGGATGCTGGGGATTTTGAGATATTGAGCTGCAAAATACCCGATCGT
>JADGQB010000193.1 GCA_017882145.1 Anaerolineales bacterium | reverse complement strand
TAGATGCGGTCGGGCAGGTTGTCGATCAGCGTTCGAAGCAGGATCCGTTCTTCTTCCAGCTTCTCTTCCGACCGCTTGCGGTTGATCGCAATCGCCACCTGTGTCGAGACAAATTCCAGCATGTGCTGCTCACGCTCACCATAGGCTTTCGGATCGGTATAATGCTGGACCACCATCGCACCGATCGTCTTGCCTTCGACGGTCAGCGGCACCCCCAGCCAGATCGCAGATGGCACTCCCAACAGCTTTATTTCTCCCTGGCGTTCCAGCTCATCATGCACCGCCTGGGTGCACAACAGGGATTTACCAGTCCTCAGTACATAGGAGCTCAGGCCTTTCCCGGGTTGGATCCCGCCCATAAAGGGCACATCGGCAGCATCCTTGAAATAGGGAAAGCGCAGCAAGTCTACAGCTTCATCATACAGCGTGATAAAAAAATTCTCGGCCGGCATCACCGATGAAATGATCTGGTGGATTTGGGGATAAAGCTCATCCAGGGAACGGGTCCCTTCGGCTGCCGCGGCAATCCGATAGACTGCATCCTGGAGCATTTGCAGCTGCATGTGACCGCTAACACCAGTCCGACGAGCGGGACGATTATCGCCTACTTTTTCCATGTTCTTCTTTAGCTTTGGGTTAACTGACTTACCAAGAGGTCTTTTATTAGTGTTCACAGTTGTGCCCCATTTTGAAACGGCATGACGCCCAAATGCGAACACGCGCGAATACGTTGCAGGTTACCAAATAAATGTACCTGGACTGATCTCATGGTTTGATCACCCGCTTAGCCAACCATATCCATTTTTCGATGCACAATATCAGCCAGAATGCTCAACACTTGCCTGAATCGGATTAATTTATTATACACGAGTGAGAGATTTATCGTATTACAAAAACATCCCAACAATTCCTTCAGAATATTTTCCATCAAAACCATTTGTGAAATTCGTAACATATGCTAAAATACCCCATCGGACAGGAGAGCACGGCATGAATCCTATTGATGAAGTAACCCAAGAACTACAGAAAATCCCATGGTTCCAGGAACTCAAGCCAGAGCACCTGCGCCAATTTGCCGAGATTTCCTTTTTGCGGCATTACAAGGCTGGCGAAGTGTTCTTCCACGAGGGTGACAAGCAGGACTACTTCTATATCGTCCTGAGCGGTCGCGTCGCCCTGGATTTATTCATCCCGCATCGCGGCAAGATCAGGTTTTATACCTGCGAGCAGTGGGACAACTTTGGCTGGTCGAGCGTGACGCCGGTCGTGCGTACTCGAACGGCCGGAGCGGTGGGCGTGGTGGACGGTATTGTTATCGCCACTGACACCGACAAGCTGCAGGCACTTTGCGACCGGGACCACGATATCGGCTATCTGTTCATGCGCCGCATGGTAAATGTGATCGCCTCCCGGCTGCTGGTCACGCGGCTGCAGTTGCTGGATATGTTCGCCGAACCGACTGAAACCAAGACGGATGAATGAAATGATGAATGAAAAGAACCTGACTATCGGAAGCACCGTCGCGCTGCCCAAAGCGGAATTAGATCACCTGCTGGCAGACCTGCGCTCGAACGGTTATCAGACCGTAGGTCCGCGCCTTCAGGATGAATGCATCGTCTACAAAGAGATCGAGAGCCTGCAGGATCTGCCGCGTGGTCTGCTGAGCGAACAAAAACCGGCTTCTTACCGCCTGATTCAGACCGGGCAGGATCGTTACTTCGACTTTATCCCCGCCGGTCAATCCTGGAAGCAGTTCCTCTTCCCACCCCGCCAGCATTTGTTTTCCGCCCAGAAGAACAGTTCTGAGGTACACGCTGAAGGGCACACCGCAGGTAGGAACACCAAATGGCAGATCAAGGCGGATGACGCCCCGACTCCGCGCTACGCCCTGGTGGGCGTGCGTGCCTGCGAGCTGGCCGCCATCGCCGTCCAGGACCGGGTCTTCATGCGTTCGGACTTTACCGACCCGATCTACCGCGCCCGGCGCGAGGGACTGTTCATCCTGGCAGTCAACTGCCTGCACCCGAATGCCACCTGCTTCTGCGTTTCGATGGGCACCGGTCCGCGTCACAAAGCCGGTTTCGACCTGTGCCTGACCGAAATGGACGACCTGTTCCTGGTGGAGGCCGGTTCGGAGTTGGGGTTGAGCCTGTTGGCCCGCCGCACCTACGAACTGCCCTCAGCCTTCGTCCAGACCGCTGCCAATCGGGCCACGGAATTGGCCGCCGGCAAGATGGGGCGCAGCTTGGACACGAGCGACTTGCCGGGTGTGCTGACCGGGCATCTGGATGCCGAACGCTGGAACCAGGTGGCCAAGCGCTGCCTGTCATGCGCAAACTGCACCCAGGTCTGCCCGACCTGCTTCTGCTGGGAAGCTTTCGACAAGACAGACGTACTCGGAAATAAAACCAGCCGCGAGCGTGTGTGGGACTCGTGCTTCAACCCGAATTTCTCTTACGTTTTCGGCGGGAATACCCGCCCGAACATCCGCTCACGCTACCGCCAATGGCTGACCCACAAGCTGGGTGCATGGAAGGGCCAGTTCGATGTGCTGGGTTGCGTGGGCTGCGGCCGCTGCATCACCTGGTGTCCGGTGGGGATCGACCTGACCGAGGAAGTTGCCGCCATCCGCCAGGAGGTGAAAGCATGACCACCACCCTGATCGACACAGCCTCCCACCAGGCCGGCTTTGAGAATAAACTGTTGATGCCCGCCTGGGCGGAAGTGGTCAAGATCACACCCGAGGCCGAGGGCGTGACCACCTTTGCGCTGCGTTTCACGGATCCGGAGGTTCAGAAGCGCTACCGCTGGGAACCCGGCCAATTCAATATGCTCTATGTACCCGGTTACGGCGAAGCCGCCATATCAATGAGCTCGGACGTCTCATCTTCGAACGGCCTGGTCATCCACACCATCCGGCAAGCCGCCAGCGTAACCAAAGCCACCAACCGGCTCAGACCGGGGGACGTGGTGGGGCTGCGCGGCCCGTTTGGCAGCTCCTGGCCGCTGGAAGCCATCCGAGGTATGGATGTGGTGATCGCCTGCGGCGGCATTGGCCTGCCCCCCTTGCGCGGCGCACTTTATGCGATCATGCGGGAGCGTGAAAAATATGGAAAAGTGACATTGTTGTACGGCGCCCGCACCCCCAAGGACCTGATGTACCCGGACGAGTACGAAACCTGGAATAAAGCCGGCATCGAAGTGCAGGCCACAGTCGACCGCGGCGACGAAACCTGGACCGGCCGCGTGGGCGTCGTGCCGATGCTGTTCTACCACTTCCGCGTAGACCCGCATAAGACTGCCGTATTGACCTGCGGACCTGAGATCATGATGCGCTTCGTAATCTACGAAGCCCTGGCGCGCCGCATTCCTGCCAGCCAGATCTACGTCTCGCTCGAGCGCAACATGCGCTGCGGCCAGGGTTTTTGCGGCCACTGCCAGATGGGCCCTTACTTCATCTGCAAGGATGGACCGGTCTTCCCATTCAACCGTCTGGGACCCTTCTTCAATGTGGAGGAATATTAATGACGCTCACACCTAAAACACAGCAAAAGCCCAAGGTGGCTGTTTACAAGTTTTCCTCCTGCGACGGCTGCCAGCTTTCGCTGCTCAACCTGGAAGACGAACTGCTCGACCTGGCCGCCGCGGTGGACATTTCCTATTTCCTGGAAGCCACCCGGACGGTCAAGCCGGGGCCATATGATGTCGGTATAGTTGAAGGCTCGATCACAACCCCCCATGAAGCCGAACGGATCAAGGAAGTGCGCCAGCAGTGTAAATTCCTGATCGCCCTGGGGACGTGCGCCACGGCCGGCGGCATCCAGGCGCTGCGTAACTTCGCCAGCGCCGGAGAATATGCCAAAACTGTCTACGCCCACCCCGAGTATCTCGAATACCTGGAGACATCTACTTCCATCCCCGAGAATGTGCCCGTGGACTTGGTGATCTGGGGCTGCCCGGTTAATAAGAACATGGCGCTGGAAGCGATCGCGGCCTTGCTGCAAAACCGGCGGCCCAGGTTCCCGCCCAGCCCGGTCTGCCTGGAATGCAAACGCAATGGAACCATTTGCGTGGTAGTCTCCCAGGGCATCCCCTGCCTGGGACCGGTGGTACACGGTGGCTGCGGGGCTTTGTGTCCCGCCAGCGGACGCGGCTGCTACGGCTGCTTCGGCCCCTCCAGCGTGGCCAATTTCAATGCACTGGTGCAAGGTATGCAGCCACGCGACCGCTACCCGAACGAGACCGCCACACTATTGCGCAGCTTCAGCAGCGCTGCCCCGGCCTTTAAGACCGCTGCCGAGCTGGCATACAAGCTGGGTGCCAACCCAGCATCCGCTCATGGGGGAAAGGAGACCTTATGAACACCATCGAAGTCCCCGCGTTGGCACGCGTTGAAGGTGAAGGCGGCCTGTATATCGGATTGAAGGATGGCAAGGCGGTCGAGATCCGCCTGGATATCTACGAACCGCCGCGCTTCTTCGAAGGCTTTTTGGTAGGTCGTTACTTGCAGGAAGTGCCGGATATCACTGCCCGCATCTGCGGGATCTGCCCGGTGGCCTACCAGATGAGTTCGGTGGCAGCCCTGGAGAAGGCCCTGGAGGCCGAAATCAGCCCGCAGGTCTACGCTTTGCGCCGCCTGATGTATTGCGGTGAATATATCGAGAGCCATGCCCTGCACGTCTACCTGTTGCAGGCGCCTGACCTGCTTGGCCAGCCCTCGGCTCTCGACCTGGCAGCCATCGCCCCGCAAGTTGTCAAGGATGCCCTGCGCATGAAAAAGATCGGCAACGCCATCCTGAAAGGGATCGGCGGGCGCTCGGTGCACCCGGTGAATGCCTGCGTGGGCGGGTTCTACCGCTGGCCGGAGGCTGCCCCGCTCAAGGCGCTGCTGCCTGAACTGGAATGGGGCCTGGAGGCCGCCCAGGCTACCGTCAAATGGGCAGTGACTCTGCCTTATCCGGAACTGGAACTGGATTACGAGTTTGTGGCCCTGCATCACCCACAGGAATATGCAGTCATGAACGGCGAGGTCTGGAGCTCCAAAGGCAGTCAATTATCGGTGAGTGAGTTCGAGACCCGTTACCTGGAAGAACACGTCAAGCATTCCAATGCTCTGCATGGCTATACTAAAGACGGCGGGCACTACCTGGTCGGACCGCTGGCGCGTCTGGCCCTGAACCACGCCCAGCTGCTGCCGGCTGCCCAAAAGGCGCTGGCAGATAACCAGATCAAGCTGCCGATCACCAATCCCTACAAGAGCCTGATCGCGCGTGCCGTGGAGCTGGTCCAGGCTTACGAAGAAGCTATCCAAATCGTCAAGGCCTACGCTCCCAACGGACCGGCCCACCTCGAGCTCAAACTGAAAGCCGGGGAAGGTTCGGGCGCCAGTGAGGCGCCACGCGGCCTGCTCTACCACCGCTATAAGATCGATGCGCAGGGCCTGGTCCAGTTCGCGAAGATCGTCCCGCCGACTGCCCAGAACCTGCCGCGCATCGAGCAGGATTTACTGGCCCTCGTCCCGCAGATCGTTGCCATGCCGCAGGAACAGGCTACCCTGACCGCCGAGCACCTGGTGCGCTCGTATGATCCGTGTATTTCGTGCGCGACGCATTTTTTGAAGTTGAAGATTGAGAATAGAGAGTAGAGACAGAGAATAGTCAGAACTAACAATCGCCAGGATGGACCATCCTGGCGATTGATTTTAAAGCATCGGCTTACTGTCTTGTGAAGGATTTATAACGGCTATCAAGCCACCGGACAAAAAAATGCGCCGTGCGAAGGATCGAAACCTTCGCACGGCCAAGGAGAGAAGAAAAGAATCGAAGGTGGTGGAGTAATAAGCCAGGCATCCGGAAATGCCTGACAAGAACTGTTATTTTTCCACGCCGGTGATAACGATGCCCTGGATGAAGTAGCGTTGGGCGATAACGAACAGGATCATGGGCAGAGCCAGGGCCATCAGTGCGCCGGCCTGGACCAGTTCCGGTTGTTGAGCGTACAGACCGACGAAATATTGGAGCGCCACGGAAATGGGATAAAGCTGGGTGTTGGGCTTGAGGTAGATCAACGGCCCGAAGAAATCATTCCATGCAAACACGATATGGAAGACCGTGATGGCCAGGATTACCGGCTTGGATTGGGGCAGAATGACCGACCACAGTACGCGCAACGGGCCGGCGCCGTCGACCGTGGCGGCTTCGTCCAGCTCACGCGGCAGGGTCATGAAATACTGGCGCAGAAGGAACACGTTGTAGGCGTTAGCGAAGTAATGCGGCAGGATGAGCGGCAGCCAGGTGCCCACCAGGTGGATCTTCACGAAGAAGGTATAGAGTGGAATGACGGTGACGGCAGCTGGCAGGAAGATGGTGGAAATCAACAGCATAAACAGCAAGTCGCGCCCGGGGAATCTAAAGCGGGCAAAACCGTATGCCACCAGCGTACAGGAAATCAGTGTACCGATCCAGGTGGAGACAGCATAGAAGGTGGTGTTCCACAGCAGGCGCGGGTAGTTGATTCCATTCCAGACTGTGATAAAGTTCGACCAGGCGGGAGAGAATGCAAAGTAGCGCGGCGTGGCGCGCCAGGATAAGACACACGTAAATTCGCCTTTGGCGAGATCTTTCGGGTTGACAAACTCGCTTTGCTTCGTACCTTTCTTGACCAGTGCCAGGGCCACGATGGATTTGTCGTTCGGGTTATAGCCCTCACAGGTATTTACAGGTACCTTGTACATGTCGGCCGCCTTGCCATTATATTGAATGGTTACCGGCACAGCTGGCCAGAGCGGCCCGCCCAGGATAGTGCGCTGGGCCTGGGTCTTGAGCGAGGTGGATACCATGAAGGCAAAAGGCGAGAGGAAGAGCGCCAGGAGAAAGATGGTAAAGCTCGTGGTAAAGATCACGCTTAATGCCCTGCGGAATTGGAATGCTTTATGGCTGTTCATTTAGGCGTGCCTCCTTACGAGCGGGCTTCCCCGGCATAATAGACCCAGTATTTGGCGGTTGCGAAGAGCAGGATGGTGGTCACCAAAATGGCAACAAACAATCCGATTGCCATCGTCGCTCCGTACGACATATTCATGAATGTTAAAAAGGTCCTCACCAGGTAAACGTTGTAGAACATCGTAGTACCACCCGGAGCCCCATTTCCATTATTTAGCACGAAAGGAATCAGGTAATACTGGAACAGACCTACCATGCCAAGGATCAGGTTATAGAAAATGACCGGCGAAATCATCGGGAAGGTCACATTCCAGAAGGATTGCCAATTATTGGCTCCATCCACCCTGGCGGCGTCATAGAGCTCAGTCGGCACCCCCTGCAGGCCAGCCAGGGTGATCAACATGGCGCTGCCAAGACCCCACAGACCGATAATAACGTAACTTGGGTAAACCCAGGTGGTGCTGTTGATCCAACC
>JADGQB010000192.1 GCA_017882145.1 Anaerolineales bacterium | reverse complement strand
GGGTCAGGACCGTAAAAGCGCTATCAACGCTTTTACGGTCCGATTTCATTTTGAGTATAGCACCACAAAGCGGTCCTGCATACTCTTCTTAACTCTCATACTTTCTTGGAATGCTTCCGACTATACCAAAAGCCCTCCGCCTGGTGAGGGCGGAGGGTCTGTGCTTGGACAGCCGGCATCCTTACCGGCCTCAGCCATCTTCCTTATGTGCAGTTCCGTACACTTTGTCCAGGGTTTCTTCAAACCAGTCTGGCATTTTTATGCTGAGCTTACCTTAGGCGCAATTTCATCGAACAACTTGTAATGCTTGGCCAATATCGCAAGGGCAGCCTGGGCGTCGTGCAATTCGACCTCGACAACCTCATCCTCCCATGTCTCAGCAGTAGGGCCTTTGCCTGCAATGCGCCTGGTGCGCCTGCTCCTTACCTTCTTGATCATGTGCAGGTACTTCTCCAAGCCGGACTAGGAGAAGTTGAAGTAGAGGAACCCATCTTCGGATATCTTGACAAATGGCTTTAGGCTGGCGCGGTTCCGGTCAGTCAGGAGTGAGAAAACTTCATCAGCCGACAACTTCATTTGGTCAGGCGCAATTGGATAAGCGCCTGTAAAATGCTATCTATTAAAGATTGGAGCTGATGAGCTGATCGAGGATATCGGTCACTACATCGTGGACCCAATAGGGGGTTTGACCGTTGCGTGAGAGACGCCGGATGCCATCCAGGTGATTACCAAGGGTAACAATGGCAGGTTCTTCCCCTAGTTTCCCGTCCTGAATACCAGTCTGACCCAGGCCCACGCAGGCCAGCAGGCCGTTGCAAAGACAACGACGGTCGCCCGCATTGAGCGGAAGGCCGCGTTTACTGACAAAATCATCCAGCGGCGCGGCGGGGCAGCGCTGGAAAAGCCGGCGCATGCCGGCTGCGTCTGGTTTGCTGAGGCCGCGCTGCTGTAAGAGGCCAATATCACAGACGCGATGACGGGCGGCAAAAACTGCCTCATCGGCCAGGGTATCCTCCAATTGGACCACTTTGAAAGGGAAGCCGGTCGGGGAGAAGAGAGTGGTAAACACCAGCCGGGAGTCATCGGTCTCTTTTTTGAGTTGATTCAGGATGGCGCTGCGGTAAGTGGCTTTCATACCAGATTCTTCGGCCAAAGCAAAAAGCGAACCGACCTGAACCCCGGTTGCGCCAAGAGCCTGGGCTTGGGCCAACTTTGCGTGATTGCCATAGCCGCCAGCCAACCAAAAGGGTAACCCAACCTGGCGAATGGCCTGCAGGTCAGGCTCATCTTCCGAGCCATAGATGGGTTGGCCCAGCTCATCCTTCTTGAGCGGCCCCTGGGGACCGGCATTGTGGCCGCCGGCCGTGTGATGTTCGATGATGAAGCCATCCGGCGCCTGGCTTTGACTGTTTGCCAGGGCTTGAACCAGGGTCTCGAGCGACACGATTGCCAGGAAAGCCGGCCGCCGGAGGGGTGCAACCGACAGTTTTCCATCTGCCACCTGGCGGGGATCGAAAGCAATACTGAAGGTCTCGCCGGATTCCCGGTATAAAACCGATAAGTCAATGGTCACAGTGGCATGTTCTGCCAGCCGGGAGCAGACGGCAGGCAGGCCGTCAGGATTTCCGGCGCCCACGATGATGCCATCCACACCGGCGAGCATGGCGCCATACATGCCGTAAACCAGGGGCAGCTCGATCTTATGCAGGAAGTTGATGAAGATCCGGCCGGTATTCCCCTGCAGGATACCTTGCCCCTGCGGGGTACTTTGCCCCTGGCGGGCCAACCAGACCTCGGCATAACCGGTGGCAATCAACAATTCGATAACATCCGGTTCCAGGGTAAGAAACTGGACCTCGCTATGTTGATGCGGCAGCGGCAGCAGGTTGTTATCCTGGGTACGGACCACTTGCTTGGGAGCATTCTTGAAGCGGGCGGTGGGGGCTTTGCCACCCGGGATGAAGTAGCGGTCGATGATCTTTTGCCCAATAGAGACACCAAACTGCGCATCGAATGCAGCCAAAGCACGGCGGACATGTCCGCCAGGATCACCCAGCTGCAGCAGCCGTACATAAACTATGTCCAGCCCGGTTCCTGAGACAGTCCCGGCAGTTATACCCGGCCGCTCCATTGCTACAGCCCTGGCCAACCGCCAGTTGGATACGTAAACGCCCATGCCACCCTGGATCAGTTTTATATTGTGCAGAAATTGCATCAGTTCATACCTTTATTAAAGGATGGCTCACCATTATTAAGGAAAAGAATTACCACAAAGACAAGAAGACACGAAGTAAATGGGTTCACCTAATCGCTGCGTGATTCTTAATCCCCGAGAAATTCCTAGGGACTGCGGAGGCCAGCCGGGAAATTGTTTTATTTCAGTATATAACCCCACTATTTGGCACAAGGTTTGAGGTGGAACACGTTTTCAGGTCGGAGACGTCTCAGACGTGGGCAGGTTAAGGCTGGAAAAGTGGGGATTTTATATATCAAGGATCGGAGAAGCCCTTATAAGGATGTATTCTAGATATGGGTTCCTTTTTCTCAAGAGGATTATTCCTGCCGCATCCAGCGCTGAACGGCCTCATGCGGGTAGCGGTGGGCTGCCATAGATTCCAACAGCCTTTCCGGCTCCGTATCACAAAGTAAAGAGGCACGGTGTTCTGGAAAAAGCAATTTTTCGAGGACAGCGCGATCCAGCATTTGCAGCAGGAGGTCGTAGTAGCCATCCACATTCAGAATGCCAACCGGCTTCTGGTGTTCGCCGATCTGCGCCCAGGTAAGCGTCTCGAAGAGTTCATCGAGGGTGCCGTAACCGCCCGGCAGGGCGATATAACCGTCGGCCAGGGCATACATGCGGGCCTTACGCTGGTGGATGGTGGCGGTCACCTGCAGGCTGGTAAGATGAGTGTGGACCAGTTCGGGAGTGTTCATGCTTTCGGTGATAACGCCGAATACCTGACCGCCAGCTTCGAGGGTGCTGTCGGCCAGGGCACCCATCAGGCCGGTCCGGCCGCCGCCATAGACCAGGGTCAAGCCGGCCCGGGCGAGGGTTTCGCCCATCCGGCGGGCAGCCTGAAAGTATTTCGGGGAGGCCTGGTTGGCAGAACCGCAGTAGACGCAGATGGATTTCATAAATGCTCCTGGGAATGAGATAAGTTAATCTGGTAGTCATGTAAACAGGTTATAAAGAGACGATGGAATGCGCTAGGTGCGCTCGAATGATATTATGAGACAAATGACAGGAAAAAACTAATAATGGAGAAGAATCGCCGTTGGGTAAGTATATTCTATTCCAGACAGCTTTATTTGCCTACCACCGTGTTAGAGTTCTATTAGACCGGCCCTCCAGTGCTTGACCTGTCTTAGGGCGCGGTCTAGAATGGTAAACGGGAAGTGTGTAGACTATGGAATATAAAGATTATTATAAGATCCTGGGTGTTTCCCGGAAAGCAAGCGCGGATGAGATCAAAGGCGCCTACCGGAAACTGGCTATGCAGTACCACCCGGACCGCAACCCGGGAAACAAGCAGGCTGAAGAACGTTTTAAGGAGATGAACGAAGCTTACCAGGTGCTATCCGACCCGCAGAAGCGCGCCCGTTACGACCAATTGGGTGAGTCGTATTCGCAGTGGCAGCAGAATGGCACGCCGGGTAACTTCAACTGGGGGCAGTGGACCGCCCAGCCAGGAGCTCAGGAAGTCAATTTTGACGACCTGTTCGGTGATGGCACCTTCTCAGATTTCTTTCGATCCATTTTCGGCGGGATGGGGGCTGGACAGGCTGTGCGTGGACGGAGTTCGCGAGCGGCGCCAGCCGTCCAGCAACCTGTCAGCATCAGTTTAAAAGAAGCCTACAGCGGCACCACGCGCACCCTGCAGACCGGGAACCGCCGTGTAGAGGTGAAACTGCCGGCAGGTGCGCGCCGGGGCACCAAAATCCGGGTGCCAGCGGCAGGTCCGGCCGGAGCTGATGGCAGGCCGACGGACCTGTACCTTGTCCTGGATGTGGCTGAAGACCCGGCCTTCGAAAGGGACGGAAATAACCTGCATACGCTAGTCACGATCGATGTGTTTATGGCCATTTTGGGCGGCGAGGTGGAAGTCAACACCCTGGCAGGCAAAGTACTATTGACCATACCACCCGGCACACAGCCAGATCAGGTCTTCCGGGTGGCGGGACGCGGGATGCCGGTCTTGAAGGACCCTGGAATGAAAGGTGACCTGTACGTACTTGTGAAAGTACAAATTCCGAAAGGGTTGAGTGCCAAGCAGAAAGGATTGCTTGAACAAGCTTCGAATTCAAAATAACCGGCCCAAATCGGCCTGGTTGGATCGAGGAACTCAATCCATCCGGTTCATGCAGGAAGTAGTAGAAATGGAGATATTACAATGAATAAGAAATTTTCTTTAGCAGTTATCTCAATAGTTCTGACAGCCACCTTGCTGGCCTGCTCGTACAGCGGCCTGGTGCCCGGCACCTCGCCGGCACCCGTGGTAAGCTCCGTTCCAGCCGCGCCGGCTGCACCCGTCTCAGCCCCGGACCTGGTCAACCAACAGGATAAACTTGTATCGCTCTTCCAGAACGTCAGCCCGGGGATCGTGACCATCATAACCACGAACGCGTTAGGATCGGGTTTTGTTTATAACAGCGATGGCTACATCGTTACCAACCAGCATGTGGTCGCCTCCGAGACCAAAGTCGAGGTGGATTTCACCAACGGCGATAAGGTCTACGGAAATGTCGTTGGTGCGGATCCGAACTCGGATCTGGCCGTCATCAAGGTGGATCTCCCGGCGGCACAACTCCACCCGCTCACCCTGGGCGATTCAGACCAGCTTAAGGTGGGACAGGTGGCGGTCGCGATCGGCGATCCCCTGGCTCTGAATGGCACTACCATGACCATGGGAATCGTCTCTGGCCTGGGACGCAGCGAGGACTCCAACGCCCCGGCTCCGACCGGTGGTGGGTCTTATTTTATCGCCGGTGATTTTATCGAAACAGATGCCTTGCTCAACCACGGCAATTCCGGTGGACCGCTCCTGGATCTGAATGGTAACGTAATCGGGGTCAACCGCACCATCCAACTTGACCCAACAACTGGTGCTGCCTCCGGCCTCGGATATGCCATTTCAGTCAATGTGGTTAAAAAAGTGGTTCCGGAACTCATCCAGAAAGGGAAGTTCGATTATCCTCTGCTAGGAATTTCGTTCTACCCCAATCCGCTTACATTGGATGTGATCAGCGCGTTGGGACTAAAGGCCGATAATGGCGCATATGTTGCCGGTATTACAGCCGGCGGGCCGGCAGCAAGCGCCGGCTTGATAGCCGGGACAACCCCGACCAGTATCCAGGGCCTGAGTGCCGGCGGTGACTTGATCGTCGCCGTGGACGGCCAGCCGGTGAACACATCCGATGTTTTGATCCGTTATGTTGTGGTAAAGAAATCACCCGGTGATGTCATAGATCTGACGGTTTTGCGCGGTGACCAGAAGGTTGATATCAAGCTGACGCTGGGTGTACGGCCGTAAAAAAACAACTTTCCCTCACCCCCGACCCCTCCCCCGAAGGGGGAGGGGGGAAGGAATGAATGACTTTCAGCTAACCCCACACCCGTTGGGGATGGGTCCGTATCAAGAAAGGAGTGGATGGCACTTCGCGCCATCCACTCCTTTCTTGAAATCAGGATTCAGGCGAAGCGTTCCTCTTTCCAGACGTCGGCAGAGTTGCTGTAGCCTGCCTGTTCCCAAAAGCCGCGCCGGTCGCGGGTCATGAACTCAAGGCCGCGCAGCCACTTGGCACCTTTCCAAAGGTAGGGGGTTTGAAGATCGTCCCGCCCGGGGATGGCGCCGACCACACCTCGCAGAGGATAGCCGTGATCGGGTTCGATCGGCTGGCCGTTGAAGTGCGTCGCCAATAAAAAATTATCCTGTAAAACCACTTCGAGCGGCAGGTTGACCGTGAATCCGAACTCGGCGTGCTGCATGACGAACCGTGCGGCAGGTTTGATCTTGATAAGATCCTGGTCCACCAAGGTCCGTACCGAAATGCCCTCCCATTCAGTATCGGCCTTACTCCAACGCGTCACGCAGTGCAGGTCGATGACCACTTTTGTGTGCGGTAAGCGGTTGAATTCATCCCAGGTCCAGCGGACTTCTTTTTCAACCTCGCCCCAGACACGAAAATCCCACGTGGCCGGATTAAAATTTGGCACTGGGCCGTAGTGGAGCACCGGGAATTTGAGCGTCAGAGCCTGGCCTGGGGGCAGG
Organism: Anaerolineales bacterium; assembly: GCA_017882145.1. Taxonomy (GTDB): domain Bacteria; phylum Chloroflexota; class Anaerolineae; order Anaerolineales; family Villigracilaceae; genus UBA877. Next base: position 1,164 of record JADGQB010000192.1, on the reverse strand, counting down.
CGCTTTTCCTGGCGGAGACGTTCTTCTTCCTTACGGCGGTCAGGACTTTGAAAAACAATCATTTATGACAACTCCTCTCTTAATTATATTGTACCGCAAATGAAGCGGTAGTTAAAAAATATAAGTAAATGGGAGGCTTTGTGCCGTACGGTATAATCCGCTCGTGGCCCGTATTTGTATCATACCCAAGGCAACCAATACCGGTGGCGTGAGTTCCTTCCAGGCAAAACTCAAGGCGGGACTGGCTGCACGTGGAATTCAGACCTGCTCGAGCCTGGCCGAAGCCCCCTATGAAGCGATATTGCTTACCGGCGGGGTCCGGGACCTGACCGGACTCTGGCGAGCCCGAAGAAACCGCATAAGAATTGTCCAGCGCCTGGATGGAATCAACTGGCTGCAGCGCCGTTTGCACACCGGTGCGCGGCACTTCTTGCGGGCTGAATACGGCAACCAGTTGCTGGCTCTGCTGCGTTCCCGCTTCGTCACCCACATTATCTACCAGTCTGAGTTTGTGCGCGGCTGGTGGAGGAAACAATTCGGCCAGGAACGCGTCCCCACCAGCGTCATCCATAACGGCGTGGACCTGTCTGTCTTCGCTCCAGGGGATCCAGACGGGCAGCGAACGGAACGTTTCCGCCTGCTGATGGTGGAAGGCAGCCTGCAGGGAGGCTATGAATCAGGTTTGGAGACTGCGCTTGGTCTTGCCGAAACACTGGCCGGACAGTTTCCGATCCACCTGGTGGTAGCGGGACGAACCTCAACGAATATCCAATCCAATTATCAATCAAGGAGCCGAGTCCCGATCGAATGGGCGGGACTGGTGCCGAACGAGCAAATCCCGGCGCTCGACCGTTCGGCCCACCTACTGTATTCTGCCGACCTGAATGCGGCCTGCCCCAACTCGGTCATCGAGGCGCTGGCCTGCGGCCTGCCTGTGGCCGCTTTCGCCACCGGCGCGCTGCCTGAACTGGTGACCGGCGATTCAGGGCGGATCGTCCCGTTTGGCGGGGACCCCTGGAAGTTGGACAGGCCCGACATCCCGGCTTTGGCGCAGGCCGCGGCAGAAATCCTCCGTAACCAGAACCGCTTCCGCCCGGCTGCCCGCCAACGCGCAGAGGCAGCCTTCTCGCTGGATCTGATGGTGGGCCGCTACCTGGACGTGCT
>JADGQB010000191.1 GCA_017882145.1 Anaerolineales bacterium | reverse complement strand
GATTTCAGATTTTAGATTGCAGATTGCTGCGTTACCGAACTGGGAGGCTTTACCTTCCTGATATTGAACTTCGCCTCCGGGCGCGCTGACCTTGAGTGTAACATTCAAGTCAACGCTGCCCCACTGCTCGATCTTGACTTCCGCAGCCAGGGTCACCTTGCCATCCGTGTGCGTTTGCCGGATGTGGATATCCTCGATCTTTGCCTGGCTGCAGCCTTCCAGCCGGATGTCTTTCCAAATCCCGATCGGGGGAAGTTTTGGACCCCAGTCCCAACCCCACTGGCAGGGCGCTTTGCGCAGGTGCGGCCCCCCGGGGATGTCCCCGCCGCCCATCAGCGGTTTGACAGCCTGTTTGGCCTTGATATACGGCACCGGTCCGCGAAAGACGATCTTGAGCTCGTTCTCGCCTGCCTCCAGCAGCCCACTCACATCCCAGGTCCAACAGCGGAACATGTTATCGGTACTGCCGAGCAGGTTGCCATTCAGGAAGACCTCGGCCAGCGTATCCAATCCGTCACAGACCAGGGTCTTGCGCTCTTCCCGGCCCAGGGTTTTCTCCACAGTGAAGCTGCGCCGGTATTCCCAGTCACTTTCCGCCACCCATTGGACTTTCTTCTCGTTATCGGCTATGAACGGATCCGGGATGCGCCCCAAGGCGAGCAGGTCGGTATGGACGCCGCCCGGAACATTGGCCGGGAGCCATTCCTCGCTTCCGGATTGACGGAACTGCCAGGCACCACTCAAGGTTTGTTTCTGCATAGTTGATCCTGATCATGAATTTGTTTGCGTGCTATTGTACACACCTGGGCGCTATCAAGGGCGGGTGCTAACCGGCGTAGACGCAGTAATTGACCCCATTTTTTCCGCCAGTTTTTACAGAGTACATTGCACTATCAGCTATTTTTACCATTTCATCTACCGTTTTTGGGACTTCCTTGTATGTCACCACACCCAGGCTGAATGTTACCATCCAGCCATTTTTTATCATTTCATCCACCAGGCTGGAATGCAGCCTTTCAACGACTTTTTCTGCCGCCTCCCGACCTGTCTCTGGCATGAGCAAGGCGAATTCATCGCCGCCCAGGCGGGCAAAGGTATCCATTGGCCGTATATGCTGGCAGACGGCCTCCGTCATCTCGCGCAGGACTCTGTCACCGGCGGTATGACCGAGGCGGTCGTTGACGGCTTTGAAGTTATCCAGGTCGATATAAGCCAGCGAGAGCGGCAACCCATAGCGTCGCGAACGGCTGATCTCGATTCGGGCCAGTTCGTAAAAGTAGCGGATGCTGGTTGCCCCGGTCACGTAATCCGTGCGGGCCAATTCCTGGTTGACTTTATAGGCCTTTTTCAAGGTCGTGCCCAGCCAGGTGACCACAAAATAAAAACCCAGCCGCAAAAGAGTGTTCCAAATGTAAATGGAAGGGTGGGAATACGTCAACCCGGCGGAATAATCTGCGATGAACCATGTGATTGCACTGGTACAGGAAAGTAACAGACCGGCGCGCTCATCCACAAACCAGACTGCCAGGAAAATTGGGATCAGATAAAACAATGAAAAGCTTATCTCATATCCGCTGAAATAATCAATGGCCCCCAGCATAATAATGAATACCACCCCTGTGGTAACCCAGAATGGTTTGCTGCGTTTCCCGAAGAAATTCCCAGCGTTCATTGCCCGAAGTATAGCATATAGCATATTCCACGCGGCATTTCAGCACGATTTTTCCTGCAAGGCGGAGTGTATAATATCCACATGTCCAAAACCAAAACCCACACCCGTTACGTCTGCCAGCAGTGCGGACGTGTCTCTGCCGGCTTCATGGGGAAGTGCCCGCAGTGTGGTTCATTCAACAGCATGGTCGAGGAGATCGTTGCCGAAGAGACCAACGGATCGAAAACTGCCCCGCGCGGCCTGAGCGGACGCTCCATCCCGCGCCGCCTGTCAGAGGTCAGCACTTCGGCCGAAGAGCGCATTGCCGTCCCGATTGGCGAGTTTTCACGCGTGTTGGGGGGTGGCCTGGTACCCGGCTCGATCGTATTGGTGGGCGGCGACCCCGGCATCGGCAAGTCCACCCTGATGCTGCAAGTGGCCCTCGCCATGGCGACCCGTCTGCGGGTCCTGTACGTTTCCGGTGAGGAATCCGAGCGGCAGATCAAGATGCGGGCGGCGCGCATCGCCTCTGAATCGAAATTCCCGCCGGAGCTGTTCCTCGTCACCGAAACCAGCCTGGATACAATTTTCGAACACGTTGCGACGGTCAAACCGGATTTGTTGATCGTCGATTCCATCCAAACGGTCTATATCCCCGAAATGGACTCGGCGGCCGGATCGGTCTCACAGGTGCGCGAGAGCGCTTCGCGGCTGCGGGAACTGGCCAAATCTTCCGGCGAGTCGGTCTTTGTCATTGGGCATGTCACCAAAGAGGGCACGATTGCCGGGCCGCGCGTGTTGGAGCATATCGTTGACACGGTGCTGTATTTGGAAGGCGACCGCTTCCAGGCCTACCGCCTGCTGCGTTCGGTCAAAAATCGTTTCGGCGCCACCGCCGAAGTGGGCGTCTTCGAGATGCTCGAGCGCGGGCTGGCCGAAGTGACCAACCCATCCGAAGCGTTCCTGGCGGAGCGCATGGTCAACGCGGCCGGTTCTGCCATCGCAGTGACAATGGAGGGCACGCGTCCGCTGTTGGTGGAGGTGCAGGGGCTCACCAACCCGGCGCAGTTTGGCAATGCCCGGCGCACACCCAACGGCGTGGACTATAACCGTCTGCTGATGATCGCGGCCGTGCTCACCCGCCGTGTCCGGCTGAACCTGTCGGAAGCGGATATTTTTGTCAACGTGGTGGGAGGTCTGAAAATTGACGAGCCGGCCGCCGACCTGGCAATTGCCGCGGCAGTCGCCTCCTCCATGAAAGATTTGCCCGTGCGCGCCGACACAGTCTTGATTGGCGAGATCGGTCTGGCGGGGGAACTGCGCATGCCGGGCCAGATGCCGGTGCGGCTGCGTGAAGCCGCCAAACTGGGCTTTAAAACTGCCATCGTCCCGAAACGCCTGCGTAAAGGTGAATCCTGGCCGGCGGATATAGAAGTGGTCGAGGCGCGTTCTGTCCAATTGGCCCTGGAACTGGCCTTCGGCGTTCAACGTGAAGCCCCGCAGGGTAGAAAAATTGCACAATCGTAAAAAAACTGATTTGCCTGGCCGGCTTTGGAGCCGGCCTTTTTTGTCCTCTCAGGAAATATTTATCTAATTTTCATTTACTGGCAGTAAAATGACGGCAGTCGTGTTTTAGGAGGACCCCATGCATTACCTGCCGTTTCTTTCCACCTTGGTGACGTTCGCTTTTGCAACTGCCGTTTTCATCCGCTACCTCAGGCGCCGCGGCCCGCACCTGTTGCTATGGACCATCGGCCTGCTTTTCTTCGGCCTGGGGACCCTGGCGGAAGTGCTGCTGGCCTTTTCCTTCAGCGGACTGGTGCTTAAACTGTGGTACCTTGGCGGTGCCATGTTGACCGCGGCCTGGTTGGGACAGGGCTCGGTCCACCTGCTGGTTCGCAGGCGTGGTGTTGCCTGGACCCTGACCGGTATCCTGGCTGCCATTTCTTTGCTGGTTGCGGTCCTGGTCCTATCCGCGCCGCTCACATCTGCCGCCTCATCCTATAATGTGACCCAGGCGATCTCCTCCCAATACAAAGACATCCTGACCCGCAGCGGCTTGATCATTGCCTTTACGATCATCCTGAACATCTACGGCACGCTGACGCTGGTGGGCGGCGCCATTTACTCCGCCATCATCTTCTTACGCAAGCGCGTGCTTGCCAACCGTATGATCGGCAACGTGCTGATCGCCATTGGCGCTCTGGCTCCGGCCATGGCCGGCTCGTTTGTCAAGATGGGCCTCATCGACGGGCTTTACCTGTCCGAGTTGGTTGGAGTGGTTTTGATGTACATTGGCTTCATCCAGGCCACGACCGTTCCGGTCCATGAACCGGCTTCCGCAGCCGCCGATTAGTCTCTCCCACGGGCTTCCGAATTTCGGAAGCCTTTTTTACAGGTATAATCTTTTCAATATAGGAGCCCAACTATGTCCGTACTTGATATCTCCTTCCTCTCCCGCCTGCGCCGCAACCACGGGCTGGAACATGCCACCATCACCATCCTCTCGCAGCGCTTCCCGTACCGGCCGCTGGCCGGCTATTCCTTCCCGTTTGGCTTTTTCCTGCTGGGCGATATCCCCACGGAACATGTGCGCGAGGCGGTCATCCAGGCGCTGGCGCGCATGAACAACGGTGAGCGCTACCTGGCAGTCCATCCCAACTGCGGGACGAATTACGTCGCTTCGGGAGTCGTGGCGGGGGCGCTTGCCTGGCTGGGGATGGCTGGCGCAAAGGACAAACGTGACCGGGTCGAGCGCCTGCCGCTGGTCATGGCCCTGGCGATCGTTGGCTTCATCATCAGCCAGCCGCTGGGTCCGAAGATCCAGGAACGCATCACCACCTCCGGCGATCCGCAGGGACTGTCGATCGTGGATATTTTTCCGCTCCACTTCGGGCGCTTGCCCGTCCACCGTGTAATAACCCAGGGCTAGTAAGCCTCCCAAATGCCAGAAACCCCCTCCATCCTCATCCTGCATGGCAATGACGAGTTTGCCATCGCCGCACATATCGAAAAGTTATGTGCCGGCCTGGGTGACCCGACCACCGCAGACATGAACATTGCCAGGTTCGATGGGCGCCTCGGGTTGGATTTCGAAGCGCTCAACACGGCCGTCAACGCCGCTCCGTTCCTGGCGCCGCGCCGGGTGATGGTGTTCGTCCACCCGGTCTCGGCTTTTGCCGCCGCCGAGAACCGCAAAAAATTCATCAGCTTGCTGGACAAAGCCCAACCCACCACAACCATCCTGCTGGTGGAGTACGAAGAACTTAAACGGGACCAATGGCTGCTAAAATGGGTTACTCAGGCCGGGTCACGTGCCGGGGTGCATGTTTATAACCTGCCCAAGCGCTGGGAAATGCCGCACTGGATAGAATCCGAAGCGAAAAAGCAGGGCGGCAAGATCGACCCGGACGCGGCTGCGCGTCTCTCCGAGATGGTCGGGGAAGATACCCGCATCGCCGCCCAGGAACTGACCAAGCTGTTGACCTACGTTAATTTTGAGCGGCCCGTGCGCCTGTTAGACGTGGAGAACGTCAGTATCGTCAGCGCGCAGGGCAGCGTCTTCGAGCTGGTGGACGCCCTCGGTCAAAACGACGGGAAAAAAGCCCAGAATGTACTGCACCAACTGTTGGAAGATGAAGAAGCCTTCGAATTGTGGGGTATGGTGATCCGCCAGTTCCGGCTGCTGCTCCAGGCGCGCGAAATGCTGGATGAACACGCCGGCGTTCCAGACATCCAGAAGGTGCTTGGATTGCACCCCTTCGTTGCGCAAAAGGTCAGCAACCAGGCCGGGCGATTCTCGATGCGCACACTGGAATCCATTTATCACAAATTGCTGGAGATAGACGAGGGGGCAAAAACGAGCCAGGTCCCGCTCGACCTGGCCCTGGATACGTTGATCGTGGAATTGATGCCAAGATAATACTCTCCGCCTTCTGGGGGATGCCAAAATCTGGATAATAATGGGGGTATTTAGTTATAATATATTTTGTGTTATGGATAAAAAAATATTTTATCATTGCCTGCGCCAGTACCGCAGGTACAGGTGCGAGGAAGGCGGTCTTTGCCCGACGAAGCAATCTCGTTCTCGATTGGGGATTGCTTCGCCGCTAAGTGCGCGGCTCGCAATGACCCATAAAACCCTCTACAAATAAGGTTATTTGTTGGTAAGGAGATGGAACATGACTCAACCCCTGATCCCCGACTATCTGATGGGCTATCTTGACGGCCTGGTACCGCCGCGCCCGCCAGAAATGCAGGCGATGGAAGCCTACGCAGAGAAGATCAAATTTCCCATCATCGGACCCGCCTCCGGCTATCTGTGCTACCAGGTGGCGCGTATGATCGGCGCCCGGCGCATCTTCGAGCTCGGTTCCGGTTACGGCTATTCGACCGCCTGGTTTGCAAAAGCCGTCAGCGAGAACGGCGGCGGGGAAGTCTTTCACGTGGTCTGGGATGAGAGCCTGTCTCAACAGGCGCGCCAGCACCTGGCTGTGCTGGGCTATGACGGGATCATCAAGTACCACGTCGGCGAGGCGGTCCAGACCCTGCGCAACACCGCCGGACCGTTTGACCTGATCTTCAACGATATCAACAAGGAAGGCTACGCCGATTCGCTACCGGTGATTGCCGAAAAGCTGCGCCCGGGCGGCGTGCTGGTGGTGGATAACATGCTCTGGCATGGCAATATCTTCGACGAAAAGGACAAGTCGCCCGCCACAACCGGCGTGCGCAAGCTGACCGAGATGCTCATCCACAGCCCGGATTGGATCATGGCATTGGTGCCGGTGCGGGATGGGGTGGCGGTTGCCTATAAAAGGTGATATACATTCCGGCTGAAATTGCTATAATATAGGAAATCGCTCATTCGGAGGAGGTCATTATGCAATCGTTCTCACGTGGTTGGTCGTTCCTCAGAGAGGCCTGGCAAATGGCCTTCAAAGACCGGGATCTGATCAAACCCTCAGTCTATTCGCTCTTCGTCGGGCTGATCGTCTCGGTGATTTTCCTCATCCCGATCATCGGTGCGGCCTTCATTTTCGGAGATGCTACCGTTGTCGGGCGGGTGGTGATGTTCGTTTTCGGAGCACTGCTCGTTTTTGCCCAGTACTCGGTCGGCTACATTTTCTCGGCCATGACCATTTACCTGGTCTATGGCTACCTGGCCGAGGGCGATGGCGTCATGTCCAAGGCTTGGGATGTCGTCAGGCGTGAGTGGTTGAATATCCTCAGCCTGGCGGCGGCTTCGACCGCCGTCAATTTGCTCAAAAGCGCCATCCGCGGCAAGGGCCGTTCGGGTGGGCGTAACGCGCTGGCCGGACTGCTCGGGACAGTTTGGACCGAAGCTGCCTTCCTGATCCTGCCCGCCATGGTCATCGAAAATATCAACCTGAAGAACGCACTGCAGCGCGCCGGGCACATCATCAAGAACAACCTGCTTCTGGTGGGCATCAGTACGGTGGGTGTCAGGGCCGTTAACGGCTTGATCGGGTTCCTGCTGGGCGCGGTCGGCATCGCGCTCGGTTTTGGCGCCGGACTGGGCATCATCTCGCTGACCAGCAGTTCGACCCTGGCAACCTTTGGTCTGGTGTCCGGGATCAGTCTGGGCGTGATCCTGGCCGCGATCTTCATCATGGTGGCCACGGTGGTGACCGGCTATACCAACACCGCCTACCACACCTGCCTGTACCTGTGGGCGCGCGATGTGGAAAAGGCCCAGGCCTCCGGCAGCGGCGCCCAGATCCAGGCCCCCGCGCCTCTGGCAGCGGTATTGGGCAGATAATATTCCAATAAGAAA
>JADGQB010000190.1 GCA_017882145.1 Anaerolineales bacterium | reverse complement strand
TGATGAACCAGACCGTCAGCATGGCCAGACAGGTCGACTGGAAATACTTCGTTCTGAATATCAAAAAAAGGATTAACGTGGCATAGATATAGGGCTGTAGGGAAACGTAGGGGATGACAAAGACCGGCACCACCGGCAGCGCTGAATCCAGCGCCGTGTGTAAATTGAGAACTGCCGGGCCGTGGTTCAGCAGTGCATAGATCTGGCTGGTTAGATAAACGCCTCCCGCCAGGAGCAGGCTGAGGATGGCGTTCTTCCAACCGGTATAAAAAATCCCCTGTCTAAAAATGGGTAGCACTTTCTTATTAATGGATTCGCCTGCTAGTTTTTTTGGGAAATATTGACGCTTGCCCAACGGCATGGCAAGTTGTCTTGATTATATCCGCATAATCTCCGCGGCTGACCGGCCATGCCGCAACAGCTCAGCCATGCTGCGCATGGGTCTGTCGATATGCTGAAAGAACATCCGGTACCCGGAGCACAAGTAGTTTAATCCTTCTTCATTATTGTCTGGTGTTCTCAGGAAACGGTTGCGTGGGCATTCACCCTGGCAGGCAAAACGCACGTCACACTTCCGGCAAAATTCAGGCAACCGGTCACGCTTATCCAATCCGAACCGTCGCTTACGGGTTGAGCCGACCAACTCAATCATATGTTATATTTCCGTCGGATTCGGCGCGCCAGGAAGTAAATTGATTGTACAACGAAACAACTATACGGCAAATGCCGGAATCTTCTGGAAATAGAATCAGCAGGCTACTTGACGGATTCTTTTTTCGGTTTATAATTCACCGACTGAATTTTGAAGGCGGAGAGAGGATCATGCCAATTGCTTTGATTACCGGCATCACCGGTCAGGACGGGTCTTATCTGGCTGAATTTTTACTATCAAAAGGATATGGAGTGGTTGGGATGGTGCGCCGGTCCAGTACGGTCACCTTCGAGCGTATACAGCACATCCAAAATGACATAGACATCGTTCAAGGCGACCTGCATGACCAGAGTTCATTGGTAGCTGCGCTTGAACAATACAAGCCGGATGAAATCTATAACCTGGCAGCCCAATCATTTGTTGCCACCTCCTGGAGTCAGGCAGTGCTGACCGGTGAGGTAACTGCCATGGGTGTAACGCGTTTGTTGGAAGCCATCCGTTCGGTCAATCCAAAAGTGCGTTTCTACCAGGCCTCTTCCAGTGAAATGTTTGGCAAGGTTACAGAAACGCCGCAACAGGAAACCACCTCCTTTTATCCTCGCAGCCCTTATGGTGTAGCAAAAGTGTACGGACATTGGATCACGGTCAATTACCGGGAATCATATGGCTTGTATTCCGTTTCGGGCATTCTCTTCAATCACGAAAGCCCCCGGCGGGGTCTGGAATTCGTCACACGCAAGATTTCAACCGGAGTGGCCAGCATTAAATTAGGGTTGAGCAAAGAGCTGCACCTGGGTAACCTGGAAGCACGCCGGGATTGGGGTTTTGCAGGAGAGTACGTTCAGGCCATGTGGAAAATGCTCCAATTGGACACACCTGAAGATTTCGTAATCGGGACCGGTGAAACCCACTCAGTGCGCGATTTTGCTGAACTTGCGTTCAAATGTGTCAATTTAAATTACAAAGATTACGTTGTCCAGGATCCACATTTCCTGCGTCCATCAGAAGTGGATGTTCTCATCTCCAATCCGGCCAAGGCTCGCCAGAAACTGGGGTGGGAACCAAAAGTAAAATTCCAGGGGCTGGTCGAAATGATGGTTGAAGCCGATTTGAAGCGGTTGAAGGGCAGTCTGTAGGTTTCCATGAGCGTCTCTTCAGAAACTGCACGCGAATTGGAATTGCTCGAACATATCGAGAGTAATCCAGATGTGACCCAGGCTTCCCTTGCCACCCAGCTCGGAGTGGCAGTTGGAACAGTTAACTGGCACATCAAGCGTTTGATCGATAAAGGCTACGTCAAGATAAAGCGCGCAGAGCGCAAGAAACTGCGCTATATCATCACGCCAGAAGGCATTGCAATGCGCGCACTGCTGACCGTGGATTATATTGAAAAGCAATTCCTGCTGTATCGCAACACGCGCCAGCGCGTGCGCGAGCATTTGGAAGAGATCAAGACAGCCGGTTATGAGAAGGTATCGATCCGCGGCGAAGGTGACGTAGCTGATATTTGCCGGCTCTCCTGTCTGGAGCAAGGTGTCGCCATTACCAATGATGAGCATGCGCCAGTACTTGAAATCGCCGGTGTGAAGGTGGTTTTGCACCTGGATGACAACCATGAATGAAAAGAAGCATATCCTGATTACTGGAGGCGCGGGCTACATTGGTTCGCTGCTGACATCGGAACTGCTACGCGCCGGGAATTACGTGACCGTGGTGGATAACCTGCTGTACGGCGGCGAGTCACTCTTGGGTTTTTTGGCTCATCCGGATTTCCACTTCACCAAAGCCGATGTGACCGAGCCGGGTTCGGTTCGCCCGGCCCTGAGCCGGGCCTGGCCGAAGCCGGATGCCGTCGTCCACCTGGCAGGAATTGTGGGATTCCCAGCCTGTCAGGCAATCGGGAAACAAGCCGCGTGGAAGTACAATGTGGAGGCCGTCAAGTGCGTCTTCGAACAGGTCTCAGAATTGGGGACCGCCAGATTCGTGTTCGCATCCACCTACAGCAATTATGGCCCCCCAGTCGACGGGAAAGCAGTAACCGAGGAATCACCCCTTACACCGCAGTCCCTTTATGCAGAGACCAAGATTGCAGCTGAGCAATATTTGCTGGCTCAGAAAAATACTGCGACCGCACCGCTCATCTTTCGACTAACAACGCTTTATGGTATCTCGCCGCGCACACGTTTTGATCTGGTTGTCAACCAGTTTGTGCTGGATGCTTATACCAAGCGCGAGCTTATCATTTATCAGCGCGGTTATTCCCGTTCGTTCATCCATGTACGGGATGTAGTTTGCGGCATTATTTTAGGTCTGAACGCGCCTGAAGCGCTGGCGCGCGGTCAAGTCTATAACCTGGGAGATCAAGCCGGAGATTACACAAAAGACGAAATCGTCGGCCTGGTCATCAAACGGTTACCGGAAACGGTGGTTACATATAAAGACTTGACCTTTGGAGGCGACATTCGCGACATCAGCATATCATTCGATAAAATCCGCAACGCGCTGGGTTTTGCGGCTGATATGACTGTTGATGATGGCGTGCGCGAAGTTGTCCATACCCTGCGGACAGGTCTCATCCGCGATCCGCAGGATGAAAAGTACACGAATGCCCGGTTCATTGTCCAATAGCCTATGTCCAACAAATTCTGGAAAGATAAAAGAGTAATCGTCACCGGCGGAGCCGGATTCCTCGGGTCGTTCCTGGTGGAGAAGCTGGTCCAACGCGGCGCAGCGGATATCCTGATTCCGCGCATAGAACATTACAATCTGGTGGATCGCCAGGATATCCTTCGCCTCCTGGAGGAAGCCCTGCTATCGCCTGAGAAATGCCCTTCCCATCTTCGCCCGGAAGGCTTCCAGCCAGTGTCTCTGCCAAATTTCAAGTCCTCTGACCTGGTGATCATTCACCTGGCCGCACGCGTTGGCGGTATTGGAGCCAACCGTGAGCATCCGGCAGAATTCTTTTACGATAATTTAATGATGGGGGTTGAGTTGATGCACCAGGCCTGGCAGGTTGGCGTGGGCAAATTTATCGCACTCGGGACAGTGTGCGCTTATCCGAAGATCACCCCTGTGCCATTCCAGGAAGACGATTTGTGGAATGGGTATCCGGAGGAGACCAATGCACCTTACGGACTGGCGAAGAAGATGTTGCTTGTGCAGGCACAGGCTTACCGTCAACAATACGGGTTCAACGCGATTTTTCTCTTGCCTGTGAATCTATATGGGCCACGTGATAATTTCAACCCAAACTCGTCGCATGTCATCCCGGCTTTGATCCGTAAGTGTCTCGAGGCTCAAGAACTCGGCAATAAGGAGATCATCGTCTGGGGAGATGGCTCACCGACACGCGAGTTCCTGTATGTGGAGGACGCAACTGAGGGGATCCTGCTCGCCTCCGAAAAATATAACGGCCCGGATCCCGTCAACCTGGGTTCCGGCATGGAAATCTCCATCAAGGATTTGGCTGAGATGATTGCCCGCCTGACCGGTTTTACTGGCAAGTTGGTCTGGGATACAAGCAAACCCAACGGCCAACCTCGCCGTGGTCTGAATGTCAAGCGGGCCGAGGAACTCTTCGGTTTTCGGGCCGGAACAGTGTTTGAGGAAGGCTTGCGCCGGACTATTAATTGGTATAAGGAGCAACACAAATAAAAATGCCTGATATTGTGATGGATAATTCCGAGATCGATCTCATCGATCCTGAAAAATGGGACATGATCATCGGTCCGCAGCGTAATCTGCTCGATCTACGTTTACAGGAACTTTGGCATGCGCGTGATCTCGTCTTATTATTTGTACGGCGGGATTTCGTTTCCATTTACAAACAAACCATTCTGGGTCCACTGTGGTATCTGATCCAACCGCTCCTGACCACAATCGTGTTTACGGTGGTGTTTGGAAATATTGCCAAGTTGCCCACGGATGGTCTGCCATCCTTCCTGTTCTACATGTCCGGCACTTTGATCTTTACTTATTTTGCCAGCAGCTTGAGCAAGACTTCCGAAACGTTCGCGAATAATGCCCATTTGTTTGGCAAGGTTTATTTTCCTCGTCTGGCAGTACCGGTATCCATTTTAATTTCCAACCTGATTGCTTTTGTCATTCAGTTCGGTTTCTTCCTGGCATTCATCGGGTATTTTTACCTGCGCGGAACATCGATACATATGAATTGGTGGGTACTTTTCACCCCAGTTCTGTTATTGATGATGGCTGGGTTAGGCCTGGGGTTCGGCATCATCGTTTCCTCGCTTACGACCAAATACCGTGATCTGCGCTTCCTGGTACAGTTTGGCGTACAACTCTTACAATACGTCACCCCGGTGATCTATCCCCTTTCGGCCATGTCTCCTAAGTACCAGGCATTAATCCGATTAAATCCGCTCACTTCCGTCGTTGAAGCTTTCCGGTATGCTTACCTTGGTTCTGGCTCGGTCAACATGGTCCAACTGGGTTACACTTTTTTCATCATGCTGATTGCAATCACCATCGGTGTGGTCATCTTTAATCGCGTTGAAGCGACATTTATGGACACCGTATGACAAGAACTGCCATCCGTTTTGAGAAAATTTCCAAAGCTTACCGGCTCGGCCAAATCAGCTCCGGAACGCTTTCCAATGACATAAAAGCCTGGTGGGCAAAAAAGCGCGGGAGACCCAATCCCCTGCTCAAGATCGGTCAGGAGGAGCATGGGAATCAGGAAGGAGATATCCTGTGGGCGCTTAAAGATGTTAGCTTTTCGATTGGAGAAGGTGCTGTTTTAGGTATTATCGGCCGTAATGGCGCTGGAAAAAGCACTCTCCTTAAACTCCTTTCGCGAGTCACGGCTCCAACCGACGGCTACATTAAGGTCAAGGGGCGGATCGCCAGCCTGCTGGAAGTGGGCACCGGATTCCATCCTGAATTGACGGGACGTGAAAACATCTACCTGAATGGAGCCATCCTGGGCATGAAGCGGGTGGAGATTGACCGCAAGTTCGATGAAATCCTGGACTTTTCTGAAGTGGAACAATTCATCGATACGCCTGTAAAGCGATATTCTTCCGGCATGTACGTACGCCTGGCCTTTGCCGTGGCAGCTCACTTGGAGCCGGAAATACTGGTTGTGGACGAAGTGCTGGCGGTTGGTGATGCCGAATTCCAGAAGAAGAGTCTTGGGAAAATGGGAGATGTGGCCCAGCAAGGCCGCACAGTTCTTTTCGTCAGCCATAATATGTCGTCCATATTACGTCTGACCCATGAAGCGATCGTACTTGAAAAAGGTTGTGTCGTAAAGCGTGGACCTTCTTCCGAAGCAGTCGATTATTATCTCTCTGCAGGCAATTCCAGGGCAGGCGAGCGGATTTGGGAGGATGAAGAGGTGCCTGCCGATGCGGCTCCTTTCCGCCCGCTGGGTGTACGAATTTGCGATAAATCCGGAACCGTGGTTGAGACTATCCGTTCGATCGAGCCGTTCAGCATCGAAGTGGAATATCGCCTATCTGCACCTTTGACTGGTTTACGAATCGGCGTTTATATCGGCACGGCACGTGGTGAGTACGTATTGACATCTTTTGATACCGATGACGAACATCGCTTTGAAAAACACGGCGTCCGACCTGCCGGTCATTATGTCAGTCGCTGTGTCATTCCGCCCGACTTACTGAATGGCGGCCGTTATTTCCTGGGCGTTAATGCGAGCTCATACCGCGTGCGGCGCTATTTCATGGATGAGCAAGCCCTAACATTTAATGTAAACTCTTCAGGTGCTCCCGGCAAGCAGTGGATCGAAGCACGACCTGGTCTGATACGTCCGCGTCTGGACTGGAAGATCGAAACCAGATGAATCCGAAGTCGCTCATCAAAAACCTGGCGGGGGAATTGCCTTTCAGTGCTGATATTTACTGGTTACTGCGTCATCGCGGGCGTACATTCAACAGTCGTTTTGATATGGAGGCCCTGGCAACCTGCCTGCCGGAGGTAATGGCCCAGGTAAAGCCTTATATTGAATCTGCTCCACACGGAAAGAAGGTCTTTTTCTTTGCATCCTGGCATTTCTGGATCATGCATGCTGCCTTAAGCGGCCTCACGTTGCGCGGCCTGGGTCACGATGTGACACTTGGTTACCTGCCATACAGCGATTATGATAAGCCGATCAGTCGTTTTGACTTGCGCCGTCAGGATTTGTACGCCCACCAGGTCTTGAAAAAAACGCAACCATTCTTGAAAACCATCTCTTTGCTGGAGGTCAGACCTGCGCGTGAACTCCCGGAGGAGCTCAGCAAGGCTCTGGAAAAGGTCACGATCATTGATACACAATACATCCGCCAAAGGGAAGATGTAACTGGAACGGAACCTATTTATCTGTTTCGTAAAGAACGCAACCAGGAGGCTGCCCGCCGGGCATTGACTTATTTCCGGGAAAACCATACGGAAGTCGTAATCGTCCCGAATGGCATGATCCAGGAGTATGGCGCAGTCTATGAAACTGCACGGTTTCTTGGAATTCCATCCGTCACCTATGAATTTGGGGAACAAGACCAGCGCATGTGGCTGGGCCTGAATAACCCGGTGATGTATTACGAATCTTTCAACGATTTATGGAAAATACGCCAAGACCGAAAATTGAACGATGAACAACGAGCCTGGCTGGAAGATTTTCTGGCAGCACGACAGGGACTTTCAAAGGGCGGCAATTTTGCCCACGTGTGGCAGAAAGCCAGCCGGGAAGGCGGCGCGAAAATCCGGGCATCACTAGGCCTGGATGATCGCCCGGTAGTTCTTTTGCCAACGAATGTACTGGGCGATTCTGCGACGCTT
>JADGQB010000189.1 GCA_017882145.1 Anaerolineales bacterium | reverse complement strand
CATCGGCGTTTTGGAGTTTCCTGGCCCGGACGTCCCGGTTATGGTGAATAACCAGATGGTGGCCCCGAAATTTAACGTGAGCGGACTTTCTCAGGATGTCACCATAAACGTTCAAAAGGCTTCGAATTCTGTTTCTTACCTGGTCGATGGCGATGGGAAAAGCCTGTATATTTCCCTGCAGGACAATCCTGGCAAGAGCAACTGCTCCCCGACTTGCCTGACGATCTGGAGACCCCTTCTGGTTAGCGGGAGAGTCATTGCCGGCAGCGGTGTGACACAGGCCAACCTGGGAGTAATTCTGCTTCCGAGCGGGGCACACCAGGTTACCTACCTGGGAGCACCTCTTTACGGCTATTACAATGATGTCAAAGCTGGCGACACCAATGGGCAGGGGCTGAACGGGGTCTGGTTCCTGGTCACGCCCTGAAATGTCAACTCGCTATTAGCGTAGCAAAACCTGCTAATTCCTTCTTCTCAATCTACTAATATCCGTATATACGTTACCCTCTCAGGGCCTCGTATATACGGATTTTATTTCTCCTTCCGTATTCCACATCCAAACTGGGTATAATTCAGCGAAATTTACCCGGGGACCCGAATAATTCCGAGGAGGTACGGATTATGAACATCGTCTTGGGTGTCATTGGTGTAGTCGTTGTTGCCGTCATCATATTGGCTTTTTTTGAGTATCGAGTTCGCCAACCGGATTTCCTGGTACTCCATGAGGCCAAAGGCGGCATAAGCCTTCGAAAAGGCCTGGTCTATCCACGCCATTTCAGCCTCTCCCTCCCACGTACTACCTGCCTGATCCAGTTGACCGTCGAAGCCACCGCCGCTGGTAATCTTGGGGTGCGTGTCAAGCTGGTTGGCTTCGTTGCGCCGAGCCTGGACCACATTACCTCCTTGATCCGTGTCGGCGGCTGGAATCGTGACGCTGTCCTGCGTGCCACCGATGAAGTCCAGGTTCTGTTGCAGGGCCTGGTCAAAGAATACACCGAACGTTCCGGCATCGGCACGCTTTCCTCGGCCAATATTCTGAACTTCTTGAATGAACGCTCAGCCGTCATCCAGGAGAAATTTGGGGTTGAATTGATCTCATTGGCCATCCAATCCCTCGACCCCACCGATCCCGAGATTGCCGATGCTCTCCGCCAGCAGGAACAGGCCCGTCTGCTCGAACAGACCGAGCACCTGAACCAACAGGCGCGTGTTGCAGCCGCCAAAGCCAAGTCCCAGGCCGATGAAGAAATTGCACAGATGGAACATACGCTGGATTTGAAAAAAGCCGAATTAAAGAAGCTCCTGCTCGAAAAGGAATCGGCCTTATCCCAGCAAAGCCTCTCGGATGAACTGGCTCGGAATCGCATGCGCCTCGCCTTCGAAATCGAAGAGTTGCAGGTTCTAAAGAATAGTCCGGAATTGCTGATGTTGACCCCCCAGGCTGCCCGTTTGGCTGAAGCCAGTCAAAACTTAAAAAACGCTCGCACGGTTATTTCTTTAACCCCTCAAGACGCCGCGCACGGTTCCGAACTTCTCAACTTGTTCCAGGAATTGCTGCAGAAAGCTCTGGAAGCCAAAAAAGCCGCCGGGTAGCACAGCCTTGATCGGCTCTTTTGATACCCTGGCGACCTTTGAGCGTGCAACCGATGTTGTCTCAGCCTGATCCCCTGACGTTTTTTCGCCTGAAACCGATTCGGGTGGCCCGGGTTTCCGAAATCAGTGAAACCACCTCCGCCGCGCCGGTTCCGCCCGAAGAGCGGGTAAATTTTCATATCGGCAACCCGCTGCAGGATGTAAGGCTCTCCTCAGCATTTCTTAGGATCGCTCTCGGCATAGATGTCCATCAGGAAAACCTGCGCGATACGGAACCCGCCGCGATCCTGGAATATTTGGGGTGGGAAAACTCCGACCGGCCCAAACTCGATTTCATCACCCGCACAATTCAA
The DNA here is from genome assembly GCA_017882145.1 of Anaerolineales bacterium. Lineage (GTDB taxonomy): Bacteria > Chloroflexota > Anaerolineae > Anaerolineales > Villigracilaceae > UBA877. The sequence goes on along the minus strand of JADGQB010000189.1, from coordinate 5,523 downwards.
AAGAGTTCGCCCTACCTGCCGCGCGGCGGCTATTCGCGCAAAAACCCCAATGCCCTGGTTACTGCCTTTTGTGCCTGGTTGGAGCACCAACAGGAACCCTTGCACTATGATACCGGAGTAGAATCCGGGCGGCGGGAGATCATCCTCGCCTCGGGTGGGATAACAGAGACTCTGCGCATCTTGTTATTTGCCTTATCCTCCTACCTGGAGATCACTCCTGCGCGCATCCTGAGCTATCATTGTGAGCTTCCGCCGCCTCTCAAAGCCATCCCTGACCTGCTTTTTGAAGATCTGTCAGCCGATGAGCGCGTGGCCCGCGCACAGGTTGAGCAATTCCTGGTCCAGACTCCCCAGCTTCCCACATTTTTATTGGTTGGCGGACCCCTGGGGGAAGAGACCCGCCGGAAATTACGCCTGCTCAGCATCGAGCGCCCACTTTACTTTATCGAGCTGAACGACGCCCCCAATCACCTTTCGCTCGCCCGTGAGGCGAAGCTCGTGCAGCGGGTCATTCGCTTGCTATCCCCGGCGCTGTTTGCGCCCCGCTTGCACAACCTTTCAACAGTCTTCATCGTCGGCAACGCTGATTTCCTGAATGTGCTCGAGAATGTCCATTTCAACATGAAAGGCACGCCCTCTGCCTCTGAAGTCGAGTTCCTGATCTACTTGTTGGAGCAAAAGCTCCTCGATCTTCCGGCAGACCCCCCCGCCGAAGTTCCTCAAGATAAACCTTCCTTTGATGGCCTGGCCTCCGGCATCGGCGCCGAATCCATCCTGCCGCAGTTGGCCGAGCGCGCCGAAGCCCACCTCTCCCGGTTGTTGGACGCTCATGCCGGCAAGCTTGCGCTTTCCATGTCCGCTTTTGAAGAGCGCACCGGCGTGCTTGCCCGTCGCATCCAGGCTTCCTGGAAAGACGGCCTCCTCGACGAATTTTCCACTTTCGATGCCAGGCAGCTGCTCGACCTGTTGGTCGAAAACATTCATATACCGGATTGGTGTCAGTCGCTCCAGCGTAGTTTTCTAAGTGCCTTTGTAAAGCACCAGCCGCAATACAAGGCTGCGGACTGCCTGGTGGTAAGCGGTTCAAACCGCACGGCGCTTGGAATCCTGGGCTTTCATTGTGGGATTACCGAAGTGGTAATTCCGGATTTGAGTTGGTCCTATGAACAGTGCTTCCCCACAGTTCATGCAGTCCCGTTGACGCCCTCCCTGGGACTTGACGTGCACGCCATGATTGAGAAAGTGGAGCAGCTCCGCCGGCAGGATCCGTCCTGGACCGGGCGCGCCGCCGTGGTAATTAACAATCCCCATAACGCCACCGGCAGGATACTTGATTATGATGCTGTCCGCCAACTGATCCGCTACTGTCTCCAGCATCGGCTTTACGTTATCGATGATCTTGCCTACCAGAATGTAGTCCCGGTTGACGATCTGCCTGAAATCCTGACTGTCCGTCAAATTGCTGCCCAACTGGTTCGCCTGGGTGATATTAGCGAAGAGCAAGGCAACCTGGTGATCACGGTTCATTCGATGTCCAAGACCGATTGTCTCGCCGGAGCCAGGCTGGCAGTCATCGAGATCCGCGATCAGCATTTGAAGGAATGTTACCAGCAGTTGAATTCCATGATTCAACCCAACCTGGTTGCCATTTTTATTTGTTATTTGTTCTACCGCAGCCCGACTCAGGCGGCCCGCACGTACTGGCACCTGCGCAACGCCCTGTTCGGCGAGAGGACCCGCGCCCTGCTGGCTGCCGTTGAGAATCTCCCGCCGGACCGCAATCCGTTTGGGTTGGAGATCTTGCCGCCCACGGGCAGCATGTATCCTTTGTTGCGCATCGGGCGCCTCCCGGCTGGCCTGTCCCTTGATTGGCTGGCTTCCTCCCTGGCGCGTCGCGGCATCGGCTTGCTGCCGTTGGCCACCTTTGCGCGCACCGAAGCCGGTTTTGAAACCGGCCGGACCACTTTCCGCCTTACGTTGGGCGGCGTGGATGGTGCCGAGGTTCTGCTCGCAAAAACCCGCCATTTGCTGATCGACTTGAATCGTCTCATTGGAGAAGAACAGGCCCACTACAACCGCAAAACACTGTCATTCCGGCCTCTCGAGAGCCGCAGCAGTCGCTCGATTGAACTATCGCGTGGCTGGGAGCTCGTTTCGAAGCAAATTCTACAGCAAGGCGGGATCATTGGCTCCTCCCGCCAAACGCTGCCGCTGCCTCCATTGGACAGCCAAAAACTGCGCGGCGATTTTATTCAGTGCTATGCGCCCGAGCGGTTGGATATTTTCCGGACCCGCTTGCTGGACCGGGCGCTGATTGGTGACGAATTGATGCGCCAGGCCTTGAGCGATAACGGCGAATGGCTGGCTGAACGCCTGGATCGGGAATTCATGAAAGATTCCCTGCCGCGCCGTCTGGAATTGTTCAGGTTGCGCTCTTATGACCGCACCGTTCATCCTACCCAGATGTACTCATTGCAAACCGAGCTGGCCCTGGATGCGCTCATCACGGCTTTGGTGTCTCATCAGCCCATCGTGGCTTCTCAGATAAAGAAAGCCTCCCTGGAATTGTGGCAGGAATATCTCGGCCGGAATGTAAGCATCAACTCGCAGCAGGAAGCCGACGAAATCTTGCTGGATCTGGCCGCTTTGATCACTGGCGAGGAATATGCCGGGCAGTTGACCGACACCACCCAGACCTCCTTCCTGTCGTTCTGGAGCGATTGGGATGGCAGCAACCGCCCCTCCGGTCAGGGTCACCGCCTGGTTGCCTCCGTCGTGATTGAAAACGTGCAGCGCTTGAATCGCATCCTCGATCTCTTGCGCCAGGCCGATCCGCACCTCCCGGTCAGCCCGGAACTGGTATCTGAACTCGACCAGCTGCCGCAGCGCAACCAGCGCTTTACCCGGCTGCTGAATGACATCACCCTCCTGACGCACCAGTTGGAACAGCGCTATCGCGGTCTACTGCCATTCTCCATCGATACCACCTCCTTCCAGCGCCTGGCGACCCGCTTGCACTTGCGTCGTGACGCCGCCCGCATCTTGTGGCAGCATAATGATCGCTATGAACAGAAAATGTTGGAGCTCCGCCAGCAGCGCCGGGGCATGCTGGAGTATTACTGCAGCCTGAACAAGCAGCTCCGCAAGCAGTTGCACACTTTGATCCCGGCCATTCAATCCAACCGCTCTTCGGAGCAGCTTCTTCGCCAGGTGGTCGGTTATCGGGACATCCTGCAGCGTACCGTCATCACCCCGCGCATCCACCAGGGCATGCTTACCGCCCGTGATCAATTTGCAATTGACACCACCGTTTACAACCTGTATGAGGTCAATGCCATCACCGGAAAATATGGTAACCCGGGTGTGGCGCTTGCGCTCCAGGTCAGTTATTCATCCAAACCGGAAGCGTTGATTTCACTTGACCGGAAGATGCGCAACCAGGCCGAGCAGACCCGCCGGGAATACCCCTCGGTTGAACTTCCCTCGATCTGGTTGATTCCGCTGGTTGAAGATGTCGACTCGGTCAAGAATATCCGCTCCTATCTCGACCAGGTCTGGGACTACGCCGCTCAAAGCCGCCAGACGGCACAATCGCCCCAGGATCGCTTTGCAGAGATCCTGCCGGAAGTCTTTATCGCCGGTTCTGATCTGAGTCAACAGGCCAGCCAGTCGGCCGGTGCCCACCTTTACCTCAAGGCCAAGTACGATATGCAAGCCTGGCTGGCCGAACACGCCGTCTCGGAAGGTCTGCGCATTAAATTAGGCAGCGGTGAGCCGATGCAGCGCCAGGGCGGGTATTATTCGCAGGTTGCCGGTCGCCCGGCATTTATAACCTCCGAAGACAGCCGGCGCCGGTTTGCCAGCCAGCTGCCGGCTGCGGTCCGCAAGAGCACCGCCTATGCGGTCACGCCTTTACAGGGCGTTTTCCTGGGCGGCGATCTAAGGACATTCCAGAGCAACTTGTCCGAGCAGCTCCGTTACCTGCCGGCGCGTGATTTTGTCAGCCTGCTCTATCATGTGCGCGCCTCCCAGCGCGACCACCGCAGCGACCTGATCCGCGCCGCCGAGACCATTGCCGAGAGCCGCCTTGGCATCCAGAGCCGGAATGTTCAGGAATTGGAGCGGCTGACGATCGGGACGAATGAAGCCCTCTACGAGGGTTTCCTGGCCGAGCTGACCGATAATTTCCGTCACATCCTGTATGGGCGCGCCGAAGATGTGGTTGGCATTCACATCATTTCCTATTTCATCGGCAGGTCCACCCCGCAGCTGCGCGATCGTCCCACCTCCCGCCGCACACCGGACTCAGACGCCGGCCGTGGCCAGCAGATTCTGGCAAATATCGCCAAGATCATTCCTCTCGAGAAACAAGGCAGCCTGTTGCGCGCCATTGCTCATAATCAAGCCCAGACCGTCGTGCTCGGCATCAATCAGCTCACCACCGGCCTGTTCCGCGCCCTCGAGCGCTTCGCCCAAAAAGCCAGCGTGGAGGCCGGACGCCAGCGCATGCTCGCCGAACATCTTTTACCGCACCTGCCCGTTTATGAAATTCTCAGCACCCTGCGCATTTATCAGGACCGCCCGGGCGAATTTCTCAAGCGCATCGAAACCGCTTTTCCGGCCGGTAACTCCGCCTTCATGGCGCTCCGGGAAGACAACCATGCCATGCTTGACTATTTGCCGTTATTCCAGCAGGAACTCTTGCGCCGTCATGGTGTCAACGTCACTGATTTTTTCGACAACGGGGTCTTCCTTCCGGAACTCCTTCCCACCCTTCGCCCCGATTTGGCGGTCTTGTTGCAGAAAGACCTGTTCAACACAAACATCGATCGACTGCTGGAGCATGTCACCGGCAGGATAGATGACGGCTGGCGTGCCCAGGTTACGCAGTTGCTCCAATTGCCGGATCACATTCGACACTGGCGCTCGATCATCTGGGAGGTCATGGGCGAATCCATTTACCAGCGTGTGCAGAGTTTTTCCGAGCTCGCCACTGCCTTGTACTCTTTCTCGGCCTCCCGTTCTTATGCGGCTTCACCCGTGGCTGCACGCGGCGCCCGGCTGTCTCCGGCCCTGACCGGGTTCTTTCGCACCGCCCGCGCGGACGACGAAATGCGCACTTTCCTGAGCGATGCCATCGATTACCTGAGTTCGTTCACGGACGGCAATATCGAGGTGCCGGTCAGTATCATCCGCGCCATGAACGATGTCGAGCGCATTGCCCAGATCGAAGAGAGCGCCCTGCCTCCCGAAAAGCAGGACGTCATCCGCACCTGTCTCCTCCAGATCGCCCGCATGGCTGGGGAAAATGGCTAGCCCTCCAGCCGTAGGGCGAAATGCCATTTTGCCCCCACATAAGGCGCAAAGAGGATTTTAAGTCCGAAGCGTCTGCCAAATTTGCAACATTCTAAAACGGGCTGGAATTGTGCTTGATTTCAGTGAAGCCCATTTGATCTGGACCCTGTTCCCACCAATCTGCAGTCTTATCATCCACGACACGATAGTCTATTCCGATCGACTTAT
>JADGQB010000188.1 GCA_017882145.1 Anaerolineales bacterium | reverse complement strand
TTCTCGCCTTGTTGCGAGAACGACTTTCTCTTTTGTAGGTTTTCGGCTTCCAACAATGCTGTTTTTGCAAGCGCTCGTTCCCCCTGCGCAAGAAGATGTATCGCCAAGCGAGACAGGTGCTCAGAAGCCTGCTCGTATTCCCCGGCGCTGGCTTCCAGGTGAGCCTGTTCCTGAAGGCGATAAAGTTTTAGTCGCGAAAGTGCATCAACGATCTCCAGCGGTGGAGGATCGGGGGGGGTTTCTTTAAGGACGGGACGTATTAGACGAATGGGAATCGGCTCAACCTGGGTGAATTGTTCCGCCTGAACGACAGATACTGCCCCATCAAAAAACGTCAGCCGCTCATGGCGAACCACCTCCGGCTGAATAACAAATTCCATCAGGACCTTGAGGCGACTGTCCCAGAGCATCGGTCCCATCTGTACGGGGCTTACAGATGAAAGCAGGCCGGCATCTGGTTCCAGGCGAAAAGTGTAGCGCAAATCGATACCGTCCAGGCTCTTGAACTCCAAACGAGTCTCTTCTGTATACGTCTTCCCGAGTTGATTGATTTTATCCAGCAAGGCATGTTGAATATCTTGTGGATTAGGAAGATACATGCTTGTGCCACCCGTAAGGGTAGCCAGCTTGTCCAAGAAATTATCGTTCCATTCTGAACCAATGCCCAGGCCGCTGATTCCAATCCCGCGTTCAGCCGCTTTTTGAGCCAGGTGGATACAATTGTCTTCATCACCATATGTGCGTCCATCGGTGAGTAAAATAATGTGATTCTGCCTGGAACGATTTATATTATGGAGGATCTCGTTGTAGCCCAAATCCAAACCTGAGAAGATCTCGGTTCCGCCAGATGGGTTTAGCATCTGGATGCGGGCCTCCTGTTTGCTCATCTCAGTTCCATTGGCGGCGGAAATAAGGGTTTCGGCACGATCACTGAATGCGACCACAGAAAAGAAGTCCTGTGGTTTTAATTTATGCATGATTTGAATGGCGGTGGCTTTGACGACATCTATATTGCGCCCCTGCATCGAGGTGGAACGGTCAAGGACCAGGCATAAGTTCATGGGCGGTGAGGGACGTTTTATTGCATCACCCGGAATGGAAAAATCCAACAAGATATATATCAACTGAGGTTCATCCAATTGCAAAAAGCATTTACGACTGAAAAGAACCTTTGGTTCCAGGAAAAGCCCCAATTCTTCTTCTGGAGGAAGAGAAGAATCATACCTCTCCCGTTTTTTCAGGTTGGAGAGGACCTCGTAGGCTTCCTGCACATCAAGGAACAATTCCGTTTCACCCGGTGCAAGGTTCTTGTCTGGGTGATACCGTCGCGCAGCACCAAAATATGCCTGACGGATTTCTTCAGGTGTGGCATTGCGCCGCAGACCAAGAAGAGCATAATATTCTTGTTTTTTACTCATTCTACATGTTATGCAGTGAGTTTCACCACAATTGCACTGATATTATCCGGTCCGCCAGCTTCATTCGCTGAAGCGACGAGGCTGTGACAGGCAGCTTGCAGGTCCGGAGCAGTAGTAACCATTTCGAATAACTTGTTATCGGATACCACACTCCAAAGCCCGTCACTACATAATAGCAAGTAACCCGCTTGTGGGAATCGGGCGGTGAAAATATCCGGTTCGAGCTGCTCGCCCTGACCTATCGCACGGTACAGAACATTCCGTTGTGGATGAATGGCAGCTTCTTCAGAAGAAATTTGGCCAAGTTCTTCGAGACGTTTGACCAGCGAATGATCGCGTGTCAGAGCCTCTCCACCGCCATACGGATGAATGGCATAAGCACGGCTATCCCCGACATGGCCAATCGTAACTTGCTGACCAAGGACAAATGCGGCAGTTAAAGTAGTGCCACTACCTGGAGCCGCATGGGTCACAGCTCGCTGGGCTTCATTAATAGCTGAACGCATCAGATCCTGAATTGATTCATCCATACTTGTGGAAGGGTCGATTATATATGGATGAAAATGTTTTAATATATAACCGGCCAGAGTGCGGGCCGCCGTGGAGCTGGCAACTTCCCCGTATTGATGGCCACCCATGCCATCGGCAACAACAAACAGCCCGAGGGGTGAATTACTCGTCTCACCGCCAGTAGCAATCGAGAGTGCAAATATGGAATCTTCGTTATGCTCACGCTGCTTGCCAACAGATTGTCCGCATCCATATATGAACTGTTGTGGCTCCAAGTGCTGCACATTTGCCAATGTTGCGTCAGCCTGGCCTTCCTTAAGGGGGAGGGTATTAATGCCATTATTTTCCGACAAGGGCTTGGTTTTCTTTCCGCGAAGCAAGTCAAGGATGTTCTTTTTCACTATATTCTCCTTAGTGGATAAGCCCTTTAGGCTAGCAAAGCATATAGAAAATGGTCAATGGAACCAGTATAAACGATATCGTCATACACCAATGGAGTACCGGTAATGGGACCTTTCGTGGCAAATTTCCAGCGCAGGTGACCTGTGCGTTGTTCGAGGCTGTATAAATTTCCGTCAGCAGAACCGCAATAGAGCGCGTCTTTATAGATAGCCGGAGAACTGCTAACCTGGTGCTCGGTCTTAAAACGCCAGATCTCCTTGGAGGTGTGGACGTCAATCGCATAGATGTGGCCATCCGCAGACCCAACAAATACCAATCCATTCATCAGGTTAGGCGAGGAGATGGAACCTTTTCCCATGCGGAAACGCCAAATTACCCAACCAGCGTGCGCATCCAATGCATACAAAGTGCTATCAAGTGAGGAAAAATAGACAACCCCGTCTACCACAGTTGGAGAAGAAGTGACTGCCATTTTGGCTTTGTAATGCCACTTGAGATTGCCGCGGAAATCCACACAATAAAAATCTCCGCTTTCGCAACCGGCATAAACCATATCCTGAGTCACGAAGGGGGTGGAACGAACTGGTGCGCCTGTCTCGAATTTCCAGGCAGCCCTTCCGCTCAGTAAATTCACTGCATGAATGTGGTTATCATCCGAGCCAAAGAAAACGTGCCCCTCTGCTATTCGCGGTGACGAGCGGACGCATCCTTCCGTATAATAGGTCCAGGTGACTTTCCCGGTGCGGGCGCTGACGACATGCAGGAGCTTATCTTCAGAGCCAATAAAAATATTGTCCTCATAGACTGCCGGACGGGTAACAACGCCGCCATCCGTGGCGAATTTCCATCGTAGAGTGCCGTCGGCGGCATTTACAGAATAGAGGTTGTGATCGTAAGATCCAATGTAGACAGCGCCGGCATGATACAGCGGTGCGCCGCGGACCTCGTCCTCACACTGGAATGCCCAAAGAGGCTTTATTGTAGATTCCGATTTAATGGATGCCGTGGTCGTGCCAGCCCGGCTCAAAAAACCGGTCTTGCGTCCCGCCGCAGCCAGTGCTTCCTGCATTGATTGGACACTTTGGAAACGTTCTTCGGGGTTATATTGCAGGGCAGTATTGACCACCGCTTCCAACTCTGATGAGATAGCCGGGTTGATCTTTCGCAGAGGGCGCTCTCCGAAAGAGAAGGGCGGCTCCAGACGCGGGTCGCGACGGGTAAGGGCATGGTGCATTGTCGCGCCTAAAGCATAAATGTCGGCTAATGGTCCGGCTTCGCCACGATATTGTTCCGGAGGTGAATACCCTTCGGTTCCAATCATCGTGCCTTTTTGTCCAACCTGGAATGGCTTGGCAATACCGAAGTCAATCAATACGATATGGTCCTGCAGGTTGACCATCACATTGGATGGTTTCATGTCTCGAAAAATGATTGGGTCTGGCTTATGACTGTGTAAGTAACTAAGGACATCGCACAGTTCGATCGCCCAAACCAGGACGCGTTCTTCCGATAAAAAGCCAGATGTTTCATTAATTATGGCTTCAAGATCTTTGCCATTTATGAATTCTAAAGTGAGGTAAGAGCGGTTCGATGCGCTGAAATAGTCATAAATGCGCGGGATGGAGGGATGGTTAAGCGTAGCCAGTATATTGGCTTCGCGTTCAAAGTTCTGGACAATGGTCTTCCGCACCAAGGAATCGGGAGCGCGGTTGATCATTTCTTTTACCGCCACCAGTTTGACCACATTCGGAAAATGTTGATCGCGGGCAAGGTAAACAGACCCCATCCCGCCTACTCCAATTACATCCTGGATCACATAACGGTTCACCAGGACCGTTCCAGAAACTAATTGATTGGCGTCTTCTTCCGGCTCTCTTCCGACTGGTGTTGTAACTTTATTAGTATCCAGAGTTGCCTCCTGAGTGTTTCCGATCTGTACGAATTATAGCCACCCATGGCAGGAAATGCAACCTAGTTATCTGTTAGGTAATTTGGATATGGAGAAGCCAGGTCTTTCTTAAGGTCCGAAAACCAGGCATGCCCTACCCCCACAGCTGGGAGATTCCTCTTGCCCCCGCATTAAGACAGGGAAAAAGAAGATTTTGGGGTGCTGGCCCTCCAAACCCCGACTTTGAGGAGGTCTTGATGGAGAAGCAATCTGACCTTGCGTGTATACCCACTTTGGGGGAAAATACATTCCGGAGAAAGGCATTGAAGATATTAGCAGTCAGCGACCTGGTGGTTGACCGGCTTTATTCCTCGCAGATTACCGAGCGATTCCGCGACATCGAGATGATCATTGGATGCGGAGATTTGCCCTACGAATACCTGGAATTCCTTGTCACAGCGATGAACGTGCCTCTGCTTTACGTGCCCGGCAACCACGACCCGGCGTATAACGAGAAAATAACAGATGCATACGCACAAGGCTGTGAAAATATGGACCGCCAGGTTTGTTCCGTCAAGGGACTGAATATCGCTGGGGTTGGTGGTAGTATTCGCTATAAACCGGGCGGTCCCAACCAATACACACAATCCCAAATGTACACGCGGATGTCTACTTTTATTCCCAAACTGCTTTGGTATCTACCAAAACATGGCAAAATACTGGATATCCTTATTGCACATTCGCCGCCACGCGGCATTCACGATGACGATGACCAGGCGCATACGGGCTTTTCAGCATTCAGGGATTTTATTCAAAGCTTCAAGCCGCGCTATTTCTTGCACGGACATACCATGGTTTATAAAAGCAATCTTGTTCCGCCTATAACGAAGATTGGAACAACTACGATCATCAATGTTTATCCCTATCGAATCATCGAGATTGAATGAAATAAATGACAATAAACGAGCCGGCCAACAGACTGGAATTGCCCAATATTCTCAATTGAAGAATCTTTGAATATGAACACCTGGCGTTTACTCAGCACTGCTCCGGCGCGCGGTGCATGGAATATGGCTGTGGATGAAGCCATCCTGCAGGCGGTGGGAAGTGGGGACTCACTCCCAACCCTGCGGCTGTATGCATGGGAACCGGCCTGTCTCTCACTGGGGTATGCACAACCTCTTACCGACGTGGATCTTCCACGACTGCAGAAGCATGGCTGGGAGGTTGTGCGCCGCCCCACTGGAGGCCGGGCAGTGCTCCATACGGATGAGTTGACTTATGCGGTAATTGCGCCGCTCAACGAACCACGCGTGGCCGGGACTGTGCTTGAATCGTACCACCGGCTGGCTCAGGCGCTGGTGCAAGCCCTGGACCTGCTGAGCATGCAGGTAGAAGTAAACGAAAATGCTGCGGCAGTTCCCCAGAAGAACCCCAACCCGGTTTGTTTTGAAGTCCCTTCCACTTATGAAATCACCATAGGAGGAAAGAAACTGGTCGGCTCGGCCCAGGCACGCCGGAAGGAAGGCGTATTACAGCACGGCTCGCTTCCGCTGCGTGGGGATCTGAGGCGCATCCTGCAAGTTTTGACTTTCCCAGATGAGGAAAGTCGCTCCCGTGCAGCTGACCGGTTGTTGAGCAGGGCAACGACGGTGGAGGCAGCATTGGGACGCGAAGTCTCCTGGGATGAAGCAGCCCGGGCGATCATCACAGCTTTCGGATCGGTACTCAATCTGGTGCTCCAGCCAGGTGAGCTGACCCAAGCCGAAAAAATCCGCACCGAAGAACTGGTGCGGATCAAGTATGAGCATCCAACCGGGCCGGAAAATAACTGGCGGTAAGATTACCACCTTTTCGTTTTACGGCTCGAGTGGAACAAAATTAATTTGCTTATATCCCAGCGATTCAAAGAACCAGCGCAGGGTTGTTTGAGCATTTGCCATGGCTTGATCCAGGATCCCGTCATTCAAAGCGCTTTTACGGATTTCCTGCTCAGCCACCTGGCGTGCCTGGGTTTCCAAAGTGGGATCAGCTTGTGCGAAAAGCCCGGTCTGGCGATCATAGATATAGGATTTATCGTTATCGAGGGTAGCTACAAGCACTTCTGAGGCTGGCAATCGCACATTCAAGGTAGTGCCGTCCAGCCATAAATCGGCCGGCTGGATCTTGCTCATGTCAATCCCGGCAATCACATAGCCATGCGCCACAAATAACAGGCGGTCACCGAACAGTAAAGCCAGCGCACCCTGATTCGTTTCGGCGGTAATCACTTTCTCCACCGTGTAGCGGATCGTTTCCAACCGGGCAAGTTCCTGGACCTGATTAATGATCGTAATCGGGTCGGCGATGATCGTAGGTGTAGGGTGAAGCAACTCGGAAACCTGCGTGCCAAGCTGACTGTTGGCGTGCTGCAATGGATCAAGCGTGCTGTTAATACTGTGAGTAATTGTTACCGCAACGAACCCAATGGCGGCCAAGGCAATAATAACGAGGATGATTCTGATGACCGTTTTATTTGCCATAATAGTATTATACCGACTTAATGGATTTTATGTTTCTTCGAATTTTCTGGAATTATTAGGCCAAGCGAACTGACAACCAGCAATAAATTTAACCCTCTCGAAGAGTATGGTTACGATACTGACCGCTTAGATGAACGGTCCACTTTCATAGTACAATCTTCGCCTACTGAAAGATATTCTTGTGACGTACTAAGTAAGATATTAATGGTAATTCCAAACGTGGAGAATTCTTAAATGTTAATGAACAAGTATCAAAGCCTCAAAGAAATCCTGACGGGAATGGGCAGTGTCCTGGTTGCGTACTCAGGCGGCACAGACAGCAGCCTGGTCCTCAAAATCGCTTTCGATATTCTTGGAGATAAAGTGGTGGCCCTGACAGCCGTGTCTGCCAGCTTGCCGGCTTCGGATCGTTTCGAAGCCGAACAGATTGCCCAACAGATCGGGGCCAGGCATATCCTGGTTGATTCCAATGAGACTTCAGATCCAGAATACCTGGCCAACACACCCAATCGCTGTTTCTTCTGCAAGAAAGAAACCTATGGAAAGTTAACCGCATTTGCTCAGCAACATGGTTTCAAATATATTGTAGATGGTACCAATGCCGATGATACCGGTGACTTTCGCCCCGGTCGCAAGGCAGCCAGTGAATACCATGTCCGCAGCCCACTGCTGGAGGCCGGTTTTACCAAGGCTGAGATCCGGCAACTTTCAAGGGAACTGGGCCTGCCCAACTGGGACAAGCCTGCGGCTGCCTGTCTCTCCTCACGAATACCATATGGAACGCCGATCACATTGAACGCGCTCTCC
>JADGQB010000187.1 GCA_017882145.1 Anaerolineales bacterium | reverse complement strand
GAGTGCAACCCGCTGCTGGCCCCGCAGGTCTACGAAGCTGGCTTGAAAGCCATGAACGGCGACACCACAGTACCGACATGGGTTCCTTCGCAGGAAGGCCAATTCTTCGCTGCCCAAGGCGCGGATGCCCTCAAAGCAATCCTGGCGACCCGCAAGTACTAAACTTCTGGACCAGCATTTGTGACTATCCCGGGAGTCACAGGTCAAATAAAAATTCGGATTAAGAATGGAGGAGAAGCGGTCCGCAAAGCCGCTTCTCCTCTCACGAATGTAAAAGTGGTCGATTATTCAAGACCGAGGTAGCAATATGGCAGAGTCTGGCAACGAAATAGTAACGATGAAAGGCATCTACAAATCCTTTCCAGGGGTGCATGCCCTCGAAGATGTGGACTTTACCTTGGGAAAAGGCGAGATCCATGCCTTGGTAGGGGAAAACGGCGCTGGTAAATCCACCCTGATCAAGGTGCTAACCGGCGTTGAGCGGCCGGATAAAGGCACAATTACGCTAGATGGGAAAGAAGTGTCGATCCGATCGCCACAACATGCTCAGGAAATGGGCATCAGCACGGTTTACCAGGAGGTCAATCTTTGCCCGAATTTGACGATAGCGGAAAACATCCTGATCGGCCGGGAACCCATGAAATGGGGCAGTATCGATTGGAAGACAATGAATTCCAATGCCCGCCAGATCTTGCACGGACTGGATATTGATATTGATGTAACCCAAACATTGGGCTCATGTTCGGTTGCAATTCAACAAATGGCAGCTATTGCGCGCGCGTTTGAGATCTCATCTGCCAGGATCTTAATTCTGGATGAGCCTACCTCCAGCCTGACCACTCATGAAACCGAACAACTCTTTGGTGTGATGCGTAAACTTAAAAGCGAAGGCATGGCTATCATATTCATCACCCATTTTCTGGATCAAGTTTATGAAGTAACTGACAGGATTACCGTCCTTAGGAACGGGAAGTTGGTGGGTACTTATGCGACCGCAACATTGCCCCGCCTGGAATTGATCACGAAAATGATCGGTCGCACGTTGTTTGAATTTGACGACATGACAAAGCTTAAGCTGGAAAGCCGCCAGCATATTAAAGGCGATGCTCTCCTTCAGGCAAAAGGCCTGGGTCGTTCAGGCTCCATTCAGCCATTTGACCTGGAATTGCATGCTGGGGAAGTGGTTGGCCTGGCTGGCCTGCTCGGTTCAGGACGCACGGAAATAGCGCAGCTTTTATTCGGTATCGACAAGCCGGATAGCGGTTCGATAACCATGGATGGCAAAGCACTCAAGAATTTCTCCCCGTTCAGTTCCATCGAGCGCGGCGTGGCGCTCTGCCCGGAAGACCGGAAAGTCGCAGGGATTGTGGCTGATTTGACGGTGAGGGAGAATATCATCCTGGCCATGCAGGCTAGCCTGGGCTGGTTCAAGCACCTCAGCCTGCAAAAGCAATATGAGATTGCAGATAAATATATAAAATTGCTGAATATCAGTACTCCTTCAGCCGATCAGCCGGTTAAAAATCTGAGTGGCGGTAACCAGCAAAAGGTGATCCTGGCGCGCTGGCTGGCTACGAACCCACGCCTTTTGATCTTGGATGAACCCACCCGAGGCATCGATGTGGGTACAAAGGCCGAAATTCAAAAGCTGGTGCTTTCGCTGGCTGAGGAAGGCAAGTCGTGCATGTTTATTTCCTCCGAGCTGGAGGAAGTATTACGCACCAGTCACCGTATCGTCGTGTTACGGGATCAGGAGAAGATAGCCGAGTATACCGGGGAAGTAGGCGAGCGGAAGATTATGCAATCAATTGCAGGGAGTGATTAACCATGAAACAGTCTAAATCCTCTTTCGAGTGGAAAAAGGTTACCGAGAGCAGGCTTTTCTTTCCTCTCGTTGCCTTTGCACTCATAATGCTCTTTGACCTGATCTTCATTCCTGGTTTTTTTCACCTTGAGATTAAACAGGGTCACCTGTATGGCAACCTGATCGACGTTCTGCGAAATAGCGCGCCGACCATCGTGTTGGCCATGGGTATGACCTTGGTCATTGCCACCGGTGGAGTGGACCTGTCGGTGGGTGCCGTGATGGCGATTGCGGCCTCAACAGCCTGCATCATGCTGAACCCGAACCTGGTTGGTTATAAATTGGCGGATGTAACCAGAGAATCTGATCCTACTTACAGCTTCACACCGCTGTTTTTCGTCTTCCTGGTGCCGCTGATCATCTCAGCCATTTGTGGTCTCTGGAATGGGCTGTTGGTTGCCTATGGAAAAATCCAACCGATGGTTGCCACGCTGATCCTGATGATTGCTGGCCGGGGAATTGCCCAGCTTGTCACAAATGCGATCAAGATCATCATCTACAATGGCACATTCCTGCAGCTCGGAAACGGCTGGCTTTTCCTTCTTCCGGCTGCTTTATACGTTGCCGCCATTGTGTTCGCGATCGCCTGGTTTATTACCCGCAAATCCTCACTCGGAATGTTCATCGAGTCGGTCGGTATCAATTCCCGCTCCAGTTTTTTTAGCGGTATCGATGAAAAGAAGATTAAATTGTTCGCATACGTATTTTGCGGTATATGTGCAGGGATAGCCGGGATGGTCGCCGTTTCGAGTATCAGAACTTCGGATGCCAACCAGGTGGGCTTGTACTTCGAATTGGATGCCATCCTGGCGGTAATCATCGGCGGGACCTTGCTTGGGACAGGTGGCCGGTTCTCCCTGCTGGCCAGTGCCATCGGAGCTTTGGTCATCCAGGCTACCACTACTTCCTCGTTGGCAATCGGTGTTCCGGCGAGTGCGCTAATCGCCGTCAAAGCAGTGGTTGTCATCGTTGTGATCCTCCTGTATTCGCAACAAGTACGGGACTTTATTCAGAAAATCACCTCGCGAACCAGCCAAAAGGAGGCGAAATCATGATGCAGAGTTTGGGCACCCGTATTTCCAGATTCCGGAGGTTCCTTCCTCTTTCGGCGACAATTGTGCTATTTTCTGTTGCTTATGCCTTGGGTGTACTATCCTTCAAAGGCATGCGCGATTTGCAAGTGTTTTTTACTTTATTCATCACCACTCCTTTCCTTTTGATCAGTGTGATAGGCGAAACATTTGTCATTATTTCAGGTGGTATCGACCTGTCGGTCAGCGGAGTGATCGCCCTGACTACTACGGCTTCTGCCGCATTAATCCGGGCGGGCTGGAACCCCTGGTTGGTCATACCTCTCATGCTTCTGATGGGGATGGCTTTGGGCGCTATCATGGGAGGCCTCATTACCTACCTGAAGGTGCAACCGTTTATTGCCACTCTGGCAGGCATGTGGTTTGCGCGTGGGATGTGTTATATCATCAGCGATGCTGAAATACGTATCCATAACCCTCTCATTACACTTCTTTCAGGGACAAAACTCTTGATCCCGGGATTAAGTAACCCGGCCACTCAAAAAGGCGATTACATCACAATCCTGGTCGTTGTCAGTGTGGCTTTCTTCGCTTTGGCAATCTACCTGGCCCACTATACGCGTTTTGGACGTACGATATATTCCATAGGTGGGAACAATGGAGCCAATGAACAATCCGCTCATTTGATGGGCTTGCCGGTTAACCGGACCAAAGTGTTGGTTTACACATTTAACGGATTTTGTTCAGCTCTGGCAGGCATTGCCTACGCCATCTACGTGGGATCCGGGCATGGCACACATGCCTCCAATGGCTTTGAGATGACTGTCATCGCCGCGGTGGTGATTGGCGGTACGATGTTGACCGGCGGCGAAGGGTATGTATTCGGCAGCCTGTTTGGCGTACTTGTCGTCGCACTGATCCAGACCTTGATCCAATTCAATGGGAAACTCAGTTCCTGGTGGACGAGTATCGCAATTGGCGCACTTACACTCGTTTTCATCGGTGTACAGAGCCTCGTGGCTAATCTAAATACCCGTCAATTAACTGGCGGGAAATTGATCAATCAGTCGAAGGAGTCCGCCCAGGCATCCAAATCTGCCAGGACGCGCAACCGGCAGAGGTTGGCATATGGCGGCGGCGCGCTGCTCGTGGTCTTCCTTGCCCTCATTGCGTTCCCGCTCTTCCGGAACTTTACTCACGGACCGGTTGCCGTTGACCAGACACCAACACCGTCTGGCTGCCAGTTGAAGCCCTTCCGGCAGGATCAGTCGGCAAGTCTTATGAAAGCCGGGGCGGTAATTGTTTACGAACGCAACGGTGGTCTTAAGTGCATTGACGAACTGTACGCCATTTATCCGGACGGGCGAATCACAGGCGATAATGGCACACAGAAAATCGAGAAGCAAAAGACATCTGCAGAAGTGGACAAATTGCTTTCGGAAATTAATGATCTGGGATGGTTTACAGATAATATGTATTCCACCTCGCATGTCCCTTGTGGAGCTTGCTACACCTATTATACAAGTGTCCTTTATAAAGGTCAGGCAAAGACCGTTGAAGCCGTAGATGGTGGAACAGATGCGCCTCCCAACTATTGGGTAATGACTGCCTTGCTCAGCGAGTTCCTTCCAACTTTTGCTCCAGCTCCATAAAAGATCAAGAAAGTCGAGGGCTAATTTGAACCTCGGCTTTTCCCATGTTTCTGGCATCGCACTTTTGAGGAAAGGAGAAAGCAAGATGAGTTATAAAAAGAATCTGATTCCAATCTTGATCAGCTCTATACTTTTGTATGCCTGCGCTTATATCGTGACGCCCGTACCGGATGTTTCTCAGGTATCAACAACCTCAAAAGGTTGGAGTGCTGTGGTCACAAACGTTGGCAAGTCCGATGCAGGGGATTTGCATATTGATATTACAATTAAAAATGAGACTGGCGATTGGAGTATTATGCAAGCCGTGGCAGGTCATCCGGCTGTACTCACGACCGGCGGTAAGAATATAAATTGCGATACTGTCTTCGTCAGTACGGGTGGCAACCGTCTGGCCCCGGGCTTTCAGATGCGAGGTTATACGGGAGGAACCAAAGTCGAACCCAAGCCCCAGCTTCTCTATGTGGAATGCAAGGGAGCAACCGTGGCTCCCGGATCCAATCTATCCATCGAATATAGCTATGCTACCGGTCCTTATAACTATTACGTTGCACCCCAATTGGCTAACGAAAAGCTGGAATTGAATCTCGACCAGGTTGTCACGGACCTGAAATATCCGGTGGCGGAATCGATACCCGGTTTAATCGAGAAAGCAGGTGCCAAAATTGTGGCAATTAATGATTGCTCTCTCACCCTCACCGATGCCAAACGGACCGCTACTGGCCTGGAATTCGCCTGGGAAACAAATAACCCCGGTGCATACCCAACCTATGTTCATATAGGGACTCCGCCTGCGATCGGTTCAGATGGCATCCTTTATGGTCTTTATGAGGACCCGACTCTCGCAGACGCACCGATAACCCTGCCGGGCCAGAAGGCAGATTGGACGACGGTCGTGACGCTTCCGAAAGATGTTACAGGCTTTTATATTTTGGTAAGTGTAGAGACGAAACAGCAGAAGAACTTTACCAGCCACGCCGTCGATATCACCGATAAATAAATTCTCCTTGAAGGGTTGGGGTTTTAATACATCAGGCCGGCCTGCCAGGCTGGCCTGATGTATTAAAGTATCTATCCAAAAATTCATTAGAGGTTCGAATTTTGAGTGCGGGCGGCGAAGCCGCCCGCACTCAAAATTCGGTTCTTATAATATTTGGATAGGTTCCAATTACGCTTCTAATGGGTGGAACAATGATAATATATCCAGATGGAGATCATGGAGCCAATATGGATGCTAAATTGCGCATAGGAATTATCGGAGTAGGTCAGATTGGGCAGTTCCACCTTGAAAACTACCGGGCCAACCCGGATGTCGAAGTAGTCGCCGTGGCCGATCTGAAATGGGAGCTCGCCCAGAATGTGGCTGGGCGCTTCGGAATCCCCTACGTCTATGCTGATTTCCGCGACCTGTTGGCCCGCCCGGATATCCAGGCTGTGGATGTCTGCCTGCACAACAATCTGCACATGCCGGTCAGTGTTGCCGCCTTGCAGGCCGGGAAACATGTCTACTGCGAAAAACCCATGGCAGGTTCCTACCGGGACGCCGAAAAAATGTATCAGACTGCCCAATCATTGGGGCTGAAGCTTTCCATCCAACTCAATACGCTTTTCTCCAGCGAGACCAGGGCCGCCCGGTTCCTGGTCGAGCAGGGCAGCCTCGGCAAGCTCTATCATGCCCGCTCGGTCGGCCATCGCCGGCGCGGACGGCCATACGTGGATGGCTATGGCAGCCCGGCCTTTGTTCAAAAAGAAGTCGCCAGTGGTGGGGCGCTGTATGACATGGGGGTCTATCACATCGCCAGTCTGCTTTACCTGCTCGATAACCCGAAGGTCTTGCGCGTCTCCGGGAAGATATACCAGGAAACTGGCATGGATCCGGTTCGCCAACAGGCCAGTGGTTACAACGTCGAAGAGCTTGGGCTCGGCTTTGTCAGGTTCGAGAATGGCCTGACGCTTGACTTGATTGAAGCCTGGGCGATCCATTTGGGTCAACTAGGCGGCAGTAGCCTGGTTGGCACCTGCGCGGGCATTTGCCTGGAACCGTTTGGTTTATTCCAGAGTGCCGGCGACCTGGATATGGATACGACCGTCAATCTCGAGACATTCGCCCAGCGGGCGCGCGACCTGCGCGAAAACGCGGATGCCTACGATAGCCCCCAGCAGCACTGGGTGGCAGCCTTGCAAGGTCGGGTCGAACTTCTGCCCACCGCCGAATTAGCCCTCAATACCATGCTAATTTCAGAAGCCATCTATCTTTCTGACCGTCTCGGGCGAGAAGTCTCGGCTGAGGAAGTCATGCAGGCTTCCGAAAGCACTGCCATTTCTCTCTAGATTTGGGCTTGCAGGTTTTGATTTACCCTCACTCGTCTATTTTCTCCTTGAATTGTATACTGCCGTAATGTGTAGCTTTGAACCTGTATCTTATTGGCTTGCCAGGGAAGAAGAAAGATCATGAGCGTATTTTCCCCCTCCGAAATCAAATATCTGCAGACCCAGCGCCTCGGTCGTATTGCCACAGTCGGCCCAAATGGACAGCCGCATGTAGTGCCCGTGGTCTTCCGTTACAACCCAGGCCTGGACACGATCGATATCGGCGGCCACGACTTTTCCAAACGAAAAAAGTTTCGCGACGTTCAGACCAACCCCAATATCGCGATTGTGGTTGACGATATCGCTTCCCTCAATCCTTGGAAAGTCCGCGGGGTCGAAATCCGTGGCCAAGTTGAAGTGCTACCATCTGGCGGTACTGAACTGCTGCCTGGCTTTGCGCCTCAAATGTTCCGCCTCCGGCCAAAGCGCGTCATTAGTTGGGGCCTCAATTGAATCGAATCGCCGCAGGATCTGATCCTGCGGCGATTGGGCGCTTATCCAGCCAGGACTGCCTGCCTTGCCTGTAAGGCCTTATCGTAAGCCTGACTCAACCAGCTTATTACCTCTATATCGATCTGCTCGGGGGCCGTGATCCGCACCCGGTGGGTGACCATCGCGTTCCACGTTCCTGCTTCTTCGAAGTGGCCGGTTGCTG
>JADGQB010000186.1 GCA_017882145.1 Anaerolineales bacterium | reverse complement strand
GAGGCGGTGTTCTTCCGCCGAAGCAATCTTACAGACAAATAAATGGAAACCTAATGGAAATTGGGAGATTGCTTCGCTTCGCTCTCAATGACAGATGAACCTGTGATTTACTGAATATAGACTAATTTCCTCCCCCCAGTTTCTGTCCCAGCCTGTAAGCCTGCTCGAGTAGTTCCGGGTGCGTTTCGGCCTCGCCGGCTTTGTCCAGCGATGCATGCACGATCCCCTCGATCGGGCTGTCCAGGAAAAGACACAGGGACTCCAGGGTGCGCACAGCGTTTATTCCGCCCGAGCTGGTCAGGTCGGTATCGCCGTAGGTCAGGATGATGCCGAAGGGTTTCCCCGAGATTTCTTTCCATTTGCTGGCCTGGAAGGCATACCAGCGGTCGATGCAGACTTTCAACTGGGCGCTGAAGGTGAACCAGTAGACCGGGCTGGCCAGCAGGATGCCATCCGCTTCGGCCAGTTTTGGGTAGAGCGGGCGCATATCGTCTTCGATCACGCATTCGCCTTGCTCGAGGCACAGGTCGCAGGCGTCGCACGCACGGATGTCCAGGCCGTGCAGGTAGATACTTTCCACTTGCGCACCCGCTGCACGGGCGCCCTCGGCGGCTTTTTCGGCCAATACGGCGCTGTTGCCGCGTTCGCGCGGGCTGCCTTTCAGGATCAGTACGTTTCGCATGGGTGTCTCCTTATTTTGTTTTTTTGTTTTTACCGCTTTTCCATGCCGGTGATGGTCAGGCTGCGCATGAACAACCGCTGCGACAGGATCAGCACCAGCACCGGGATGACCATCACCACCACGCTGCCGGCTTCGATCACATTATCGATGGGCAGCAGGGATTGGAAGGTCTGGACGCCAAATGAGACCGGCATAAAGTGCGAGTTCACGCCCAGGTAAAGCGAGGCCAGGCGGGTCTCATTCCAGGTATAGAAGAATTGCAGCAGGGCGATCGTGATGACCGCCGGCCAGGACTGCGGCAGGACAATGGAAACCAGGCGCCGCAGCGGCCCGGCCCCGTCCAGCATGGCGGCCTCCTCCAGGTCGACCGGCAGGCTCCTGAAGTTCTGGCGCAGCAGGAAGATGTAGACCGGGCTCCCGAAGAACAGGTACACCACCAGCGGATAGATCGTCCCCTGCCAGTGGACAACTTTCACGTAGAAGAAAAAGGTCGGGATGAAGGTCACCTTTTCCGGGATCAGGATCGTGGCAATCACGATGTAGAACAGCAGGTCGCCGCCCGGCAGTGGGAAACGCGAAAAACCATAGGCGATCAGGATCGAGGAGACCAGCACTCCGATCTCGCCGATCAGCACCACCAGCAGGGTGTTGCCCACCATTTGAGGGAAAGGCAGGCTCGTGAATAGTTTGGTGAAGTTGGACCACACGAAATAGGGTTCGTAGATCGCTTCCAGCTTGCGGTAGTCGCCCTGCCATTCGACCAGCCCGGCGGACGGGTTTTGCGGGTCGGCAAACAGGCTCGAGCTGACGCCCGGTTGCACCAGCGCCAGCGTCTTCAGGCCGCCCGTCACTGGCACATGCATGAGTTCAGCCGCCTGGCCCTGGTATTGATAGGTTGAGATCCTGGATGGATACCAGGGCGCCTTCTTATCCGAAAGCTGGTCGGTGGATTTGAAGGCGGTGTCGACCATGTAAGCGACAGGCAGGAGGTACAGACCCAGCAGGAGCCAGGCTAACAGGTTATAGGAAACCAGGCTGAGGATCCGGCGCAAACGCGAATGGGCCGCGCTCTTCATAGTCCTGATGTCCTTCGGGGCGTTATTGAAGTATTCACGTGGTGCGGCATTTATGTCGGCCTCCGCTCAGGTTTCATGTTGATCTTAATATTCATATCAATTATCCCGGTCCGGGAAGTAGACCCAGCGCCTGGAAGTGGCGAACAGCACCAGGACCAGCACCAGCAGGAATATGAAGAAGATCCAGGCCAGGCTGGAGGCCGCTCCCAGCCGGAAGGTGTCGAACAGCAGGAAATACAGATAATTATCCACCGAAGACCGGTTGCTGTTAAACGCGGAACCGCGGTCGAGCAGGATCGCGCCTCCGAAAACCGCCGTCAGGTTCAGAATCAGGGTAAAAAAGATGGCCGGGGTGACCATCGGCAGGGTGATGGAGAAGAAACGCCGCAGCCGGTTGGCGCCGTCCACCAGCGCCGCCTCGAAGATATCCGCCGGGATGCCCTGCATGGCGCCCATGATGATCAAAAAGCCCGGCCCGATCGACCAGAGCGTGGCCAGGATCATCAGCGAGGGCGTGTCGCCATAGGCTGTGAAATGGATGTATTTTGACAGGCCCAGCGGGTTGAGCAGCAGCGCGTTGAGCCAGCCGGTTGTGGGGTTCACAAAGCCATCCCACATGAACACGGCTGCCGCGCTCGGGATGATGCTGGGCAGGAAAAACAATACCCGCAGCGTGTCCTTGATGCGCAGCTTCTCGTCGCTGAGCAGGGATGCCAGCAGGATGGCGGCGGCAGTCTGCAGCGGGATGACGATCAGCGCCAGCTTGAAAGTCCCCAGGAAAGCTGAATACATGTAGGGGTCCCTGAACAGGTCGATGTAATTCTTCAATCCCACAAAGCTCATCGTGTCCGGGGTCAGCAGGAAGAAATCCGTAAAGGAAATCCCCAGCGTGGCCAGCAGCGGCGCCAGTTTGAAGAGTGCCAGCCCGATCAGCCAGGGGGAGATCAACAACAGCCCCCACATGCGCTTGTCGCGGTTCTGGAGCAGCCGGCGCCTCGGCTTCGTCCGGGCGGCTGGAATGGGCAGACTGACCGGCTCTTGATGGATGGACGCTATCGGATGGAGGATCGGTTGCGGACCGACCGGAGCAATCGAAGCAATCGAAGCAATCCCGGCTTTGTTCGGCAGCGGTTCGGACTGCTCCCAGGGCTTTCGGGCGCGTGCCCACTCCAGGGCTTTTAGAGCGAGCGGGCTGTTCGGGTGGATCGCCAGCGCCCGCTGGCAGTAAACGATGCTGGCGCGCGGGTTGGAGACCGCCGCCAGCACCAGCCAGGGCTCTTCCATATCCGGCGTTTGCGCGATGATTACCTGCGCCCAGCGGCGGGCGGACTGTTTATTGCCGGCCCGTAGGGCCTCATAGGCATGCTTCAAGGCCTGGTCGGCCGGGATGGAGGATTGTGTCATGATGAGGCTTCTATGCTATGCACTTGTTTCCAACCTGTGAGTCACACAATTCCACCCATTATATACCCGCCATGCGATGAAGAACTTCTCGGTTAAATGGGTCCTGACAAAAAAAATTTCGTTTTTTTAGGGGGTCGCGCGATGAGCAGAAATTAGATCAAAGCCAGCCGGATTGCCTGCTCCCTCGTCAAGCTACGGCCCTCCGCCCACAGCAGTTTGAATTCCGCTTCTGGGAGCAAAGAGTGCAGCCGGGCAACTGCCTGGTCGTATTCGCTGCGCTCAAAATCCGTCATCGGGCTTTCAATCTTTTCACGCAAGGCTTCGGCCGCGCCCAGCAGTTTTACGGCGCGCTGCGGTTCTGCCTCCGCCGTGGCGATTAAGGCGAAGCATTCCAATTGATGTGCAACCGCCGGTCGGTTTCCGAGCTCTTGAAAGGACAGGATCGTTTGCCGGTAGATCTCCTTTGCCTGGCTTACATCGCCTTCCATGCGGGCGATATGACCAATTTCGCTCGTCATCGAGGTTTCAAATCCTTTGTGCCGCAAGAGTCTGAAAAGTCTTCGTCCTTCTTCAAAATGCCCTCTTGCAATTTCAAGCTGCCCCTGGGCGCGCTCTTCAAGCCCCAGCATGAAGAGACTCATTCCGGCCGTGAAGGGGATGGGTGCATCTTTTATCCTTTCCTCGAGCATGTCAAAATACTTTTGACTCTCGCTCAGGTCGCCCTGCCTGGCAGCGATCCGCCCCATGTTCATGGTCGCCATATTCCTGCCCCAATTGTCATCGATTTCGCTGAAAATCGCAAAACCTTCCCTGGCTTCCTCGATTCCACCACTGGCATCGTTGAATGCATACGCCGAATAGTACATTTCCAGGCTGTAGCCCAGCATCCTTTTGTCGCCAGCCAGGCGCGCATAGGAGATGGCCTCCTGCAAAGGTTTCAGGGACAGCTTAAACCCCCCAACGGACAGGCCAACCAGCCCCAGGATGAAGAAAGCCTTGGCAAGTAAATTCTGGCGGTGGTTATTGTCTTCTTCCACCGGGGGCAAACGCTGAAAGCGCTCGATCGTGGAGCTGAGCAAAGCCAGCGCTTCAGGTTGCTGGCTGCCTATCCAGGCCGAGACGATGCAAAAATTGGCAGCCAGGTGCAAGGCGGCCTCCACATGCTGTTCCAGCCCCCACTCCATTGCGGCCCGAAAATTCTCGATCTCGTCCTCGGCCCGCTCCCGCCAGGCAGACATCTCCGCTGAGCGGAACGCCTCCCACATCTGTTCTGAAAGTTCATCGTAATAGAAGAAGTGCTGGTCGCGTGCCAGGGAGCCCTGTTGCAGATCGAATAATTTTTCGCGCGCATACTGGCGGATGGTCTCCAGCATGGAATAACGCATTTCCTCAGCGCGTTCCTCGGTGATTACCAAGGATTTGTTGACCAGCTGTTCAAGATGTTCCAGCGAATTGGGATCGTCTGCCACGGCCTCCAGCGCTCCCAGCGTCCAACCACCCATGAACACAGACGCAGTCCGCAGGAGCTGCTTTTCTTCTTCAGAAAGCAGGTCGTAGCTCCAATCGATCAGCGCCCGCAGGGTCTGTTGGCGCGGCAGGGCCGTGCGGCTGCCGCCCACCAGCAGGCGAAAGCGATCATCCAGCCGCTTGGCGATCTGTTCGGCGGATAGCAGCTTGGTGCGGGCGGCCGCCAGCTCGATCGCCAGGGGAATGCCATCCAGCCGGGAGCAGATCTGGGCGACAAAACCTGCGTTAGCGCTCGTCAGGGCGAACTTTGGATTCACAGCCCGGGCGCGTTCCTCGAACAGGCAGATCGACTCGGACTCCACCAGGGAAGGGATGCGATACGAGCTCTCGCCGGATATGCCCAGAGCTTCGCGACTGCTGGCCAGCACCTTGAGCTCCGGGCATTGGTGCAGCAGATCATTCACCAGGCGCGCGCAGGCCTCGATGAGATGTTCACAGTTATCAAAAATCAACAGGATCTTTTTTTCCCGCAGGTAATCGCTGACGAGTTCAGCCAGGGAGCTGAAGGGCAGTTCCTGCAGACCAAATGTCTTCGCCAGCGCAGGAATGATTTGCGAAGGGTCGGCCAGCGGTGCCAGCTCGATCAGCCAGACGCCGTTTGCAAAGGAAGTCAATTCCTCCGCGCCTACCTCAATGGTAAGCCGCGTTTTGCCTGTGCCTCCGGAACCGGTAAGCGTGACCAGGCGCGCGGATGCGAGCATGGCTTTGATCTCCACCTTTTCTTTTTCGCGCCCCACAAAGGATGTCAGTTGGATGGGCAGATTGTTTGGAAGGACGCTGAGGGATTGCAGCGCGGGAAACTCAGCGGTCAGTCCTGGCGCCACGAGCTGCCAGATCTGTTCCGGGATGGAAAGACCTTTGAGCAGGTGTTCCCCGAGATCCGTGACCTGCGTGTTTTGGGGTAACTGCTCGCGCACCAGGCTGGCTGTGGTCCCGGAAAGCAGGATCTGCCCGCCATGCCCGATCGACATGATCCGGGCGGCGCGGTTAAGCGCCCCGCCAAAATAATCCTGCTCACGCAGTTCCGCTTCTCCTGTGTGGACTCCCATGCGCACGTTGATCTCAAGGTCGGTGGGATGCGCCTGGAGACTGTGTTGTGCAGAGACAGCGGCTTTGACGGCCTCCAACGCGGTCCCAAAAACAGCGCAGACCCCATCCCCGGTTGTCTTCAGGACGTGTCCATGCTCGGATTCAATGGCTGAACGCAGGATGGCATCATGTTTGGCAAGCGCGCCCTTCATCCCTTCGGGATATTTTTCCCAAAGCTGAGTCGAACCTTCGATGTCAGTGAAAAGGAACGTGACCGTACCAGTCGGAAGCATAATTAATTATTACCGAAATTCCACGTCGAAATCATTTGCCATCATTTTCAACCAACCCGGGCGGGCAGGTTGGCGGAACATTCTTAGTTTAGCATTGTTTTTACCATTTTGCATATATTTTCGCAAACAAATTCTCAAAACCGAATATTCTGAAACGTTTTCAACGTCCCGATTAAAAAGAAAAATTGTCCGCAATATATTAGGAGAAAAGTGGGGGGGTAGGACAGCAATTAACCGTGGTCATTGAACCCACCGATCCATAAGGCGGCGAAACTCGGTAGATGGCCTGCCACGCCCCAATTGGGGTTTCCAAACAGGCAAAGGCACTTTAAAAATCATTAACTCTTCCAGACTCCAGCGGTGATCAGTTAATCTAGCCGCCAGGGCAGGTGTCCGTTGCACCCAGCGGAAACCATAGCGGCCAACACACAAACGCAATCGCAGACTTTGATGCCAGTCGCAGAAGTTGTAGACACAGCCCAGCAAGTACATGCCCGCCGTCAGGGTTTCCGGATGACGAGCCAATCTGCGGGTATGGCGAGTGAGATTGTCCAGCCGCTGGCGGAAGGTGGCATTCAAACGCTCAATGTAGGCGGTATTGATCACGCCACCTCCCTGGGTGCGTTGGATCAAGTGTTCAATCATCTGGACACCTCCTTGCACAATGCGCCGCTGGATCTGCCAGACTTCATCTGAGCGGGGTTTGATCACCTGCACAATGGCAATATTGGGCCAGGGGATCAAGAGCTGCCGACCACCTTCTCCCGGTCGTCGAGGCAGGGGAGTGCGGAAGGCCCTGCGGAAAGCGGTGATGTAGCTCCACCAGCCATCTACCGCCAAAAGCAGGGGACGGCACAAGGCCACACTTCGCACCTGGTTAGCTACCGTTTGGATTAGGGCAGCATCCCTTTGGGCGCTCACCGCTCCACCCAACCAGAGGCGAGTGGGTACCGTCAGCGCCAGAGCCATCCAGAAAGAACCGCGCTGGGTTCTGACCTTGATCTCATCCGCTTGCACCTGCTGCAAGTCGAGCTGGCATTGTCCCATCAGGTAGTTATGCACCCCTTCACAGTGCTGGCCTGCCCGCAACCACCACTGCCGCACCGTACGTTCGTCCAAATGGAAGGCGTGCACAATGGCTTGGCGTGGACACCCATAAACTAATAAGGCGATCACCAGCAAGACCAATTGCGGATCGCTGTGTAGGCGATAGAACAAGGTGCTTTTTCTCGTTGTAAAGGTGCGCTGGCAAACATGGCATACAAACCGTTTCTCTTTCCGACTTTGAATACCGATGTTGCCTTTCCCAATTTGACCCCTTGCGGGGCAATCAATATTAGGGCAAAATATTTCTTGTGGGTTCATTGGCTATCCTCTTATGGTCAAGTAGCCAAGAGTTTGCCAATGAACCCCTTTTTTTGCAAGCCTTACTTTCTACCCACGGTTAAGTGGGGTGGTACCGGGGGATCTAAGACGATCCACTACTTTAGAAACAACTATCATCGCAGAATCAATGGTAAATAAAGCTTATTCTTCTGCGCGGTTACGAAAGTCTCGCTGACGATCCTGGGCAGC